>JAITGS010000013.1 GCA_031280435.1 Tannerellaceae bacterium
GAGAGAGCTCCCTGCTAGCAACGGGGCGGTTTCCACATTTGTGGAAAGCTCCGCGCTGACAACGGGGCAATCTCCACAGTGGTGGAGAGCTCCCTGCTGACAGCGGGGCAATCTCCACAGTGGTGGAGAGCTTCCTGCTGACAACGGGGCCGTCTCCGCAACGGTGGAAAGCTTCCTGCTGCCAGCGGGACGGTCTCTCCACTTGTGGAAAGCGCCGGCATGTCCGGTTTGAGATTTCCACCTGTGGGAGAGAGGGGGCGGCCATGTCTTTTTGTCAGTCCGACGGCTGGAGATTGGCCGCCTCCCGGATATTATATCAGCCCAAGAAGAATGTTAAGACAAGTTTAAGTACCGGAACGAAAAATTGTCAGTTTAATCGTTCCTTTTTTCTGACAATTCGTTCTCCCCCCCCGACCTTCCCCTCTATCGATCTCAAATATGCCTTTTGCGCAGTTCCGCAAGCGGCTTGCGGGCTGCCGCAAACGATTGGCGGAACTGCGCAAAGCCTTTGGGGAAAGAGCTCAAACCGATTGCGGGCAGGGGAATTTTGCCGCGGGCCTGTTTTTTTACCTATTTTTGCGCGGGACGGCTCCCATTGCATACACGAGATATGGAAGGGGGAGCGGACGTACAATCAATTATATAATAGAAAAAAACAGAAAATAATGAAGAAAGATGTTGCTGTTATAGGGGGCGGGCCGGCCGGATATACGGCTGCCGCCAAGGCGGGAAAGGCTGGGCTTTCCGTGGTTTTGTTCGAGAGAAATGCGCTGGGAGGAGTTTGTCTCAACGAGGGATGTATACCTACAAAAACCTTGCTCTACTCCGCTAAAGTTTACGACACTGCCAAAGCTGCCGCGAAATATGGCGTCGAGGTGGGGCCTCCCTCCTTTGATCTGCAAAAAATCATGGGAAGGAAGAACAAGATTGTGAAAAAACTCGCGGCCGGAATCCGCGCTTCTATGGCCGAGGCCAAGGTGACGACGGTTGCCGGCGAGGCTGTTCTGCGCGGAAGGACTGACGACGGAAGCCTGCTGATTGCCTGTGAAGATACTGTTTACGAGGCCGGCAAGCTGCTCATTTGCACCGGCTCCGAGGCGCTTGTGCCTGCCATTCCCGGCCTCGACGGGAGGGACTACCGGACGAGCCGCGAGGCTCTGACGACGGCAGAGCTGCCCGCTTCGCTGACCATCATAGGCGGCGGAGTGATAGGGATGGAGTTTGCATCTTTATTCAACAGCCTGGGCTCTACCGTCCATGTTGTGGAAATGCAGGACGAAATCCTTCCGGGCATGGACAGGGAGATAGCCGGCCTGCTTAGGGCCGAATATGTCAAGCGCGGAGTGAGGTTCCATCTTGGCTGGCGCGCGACATTGGTTGAGGAAAGCTCTATGGTTTTGGAAAAGGATGGCGATGGCCTCCACCTGCCTGCCGAGCAATTGCTTGTGAGCGTCGGCCGCAGCCCCGTACTCTCCGGCTTTGGCCTCGAAACCCTCTTCGGAGAGCTTGGCTACGGAGGAATTAAGGTTGACGAATACATGCGGACAGCCGTCCCGAACGTGTATGCATGCGGCGATGTCACGGGCCGCTCCATGCTTGCCCACACTGCTGTGGCCGAGGCCGAAGCTGCTGTCGGACATATCCTTGGCGAGGGCCGCCCCATGAGCTACAAGGCCATCCCCGCCGTGGTTTATACCAACCCCGAAATAGCCTGCGTGGGGGCCACCGAAGAGGAACTGAAGGCTGCCGGCGCCGATTTCAGGGTCAAGCGGGTTTCAATGGCATCCTCCGGCAGGTTTGTGGCCGAGAATGAGATGGGCTCCGGCCTCTGCAAGCTGCTCACGGCCTCCGACGGACGTATATTGGGGGCCCATGTCATAGGCAATCCGGCTTCCGAACTTATTATCGTGGCCGGCATGGCCATAGAGATGGGCATGACGCTCGAGCAGCTCTCCTCCTTCGTGTTCCCTCATCCCACAGTCGGTGAGATTTGGAAAGACTAAGCCGGAGAACGGAGCAAACGGAATAGTGGTTTAGTTAACTATATTAATCAACAATCAAATCAATTTTATATGTTTTCAGGAATAGTTGAAGAAGCAGGCAAAGTGGTTGCCATAAGGGAAGAGCAGGATAATATTCATATCACTGTAAAATGCTCTTTCACCCATGAGCTGAGGGTAGACCAAAGCGTATCGCACAACGGGGTTTGCCTGACAGTGGTTGAGATAGAAGGCGATACCTATACGGTTACGGCCATACGCGAGACGCTCGAACGCTCCAACCTTGGGCTGCTGCAAGTAGGCGGCAGGGTCAATCTGGAGCGGAGCATGCTCATGAACGGGCGGCTCGACGGCCATATAGTTCAGGGGCACGTTGATCAGACCGCCCGCTGCCTTGCCGTGAATGAGGCCGGCGGCAGCTGGTATTACTCCTTCGGGTACGAGGTTGAGCCCGAGATGGCCCGCTTAGGATACATCACCGTCGAGAAAGGATCGGTGTGCGTCAACGGCGTCAGCCTCACCGTCTGCAATTCGCAGGCCGACGGCTTTGAGGTAGCCATCATTCCCTATACCTTCGAGCACACCAACTTCAGTGACCTGAGCCCCGGCTCTGTCGTCAACATAGAGTTCGACATCGTGGGGAAGTACATCGCAAAGCTTTCCGCATTAAAAGACTGACCAAGGAGAAACGGGGCGCCATACATAGCTTGGCGCCCCGCTCCGTTTAAACGAACCTACAATTACTTCACAGTGGATTACGAAATCATTACAATAGGCGACGAATTACTTATAGGGCAGGTGATAGACACCAACTCCGCATGGATTGCCCGCGAACTGGAGCGCATCGGCTTAAGGGTAATTCGCAAAACATGCGTGGGCGACAGCCTTGTCGACATCACCTCTTCCATATCGACAGCCTTCCGGCGCTTCGACCTTGTTATCATGACGGGCGGCCTCGGCCCCACCAAAGACGACGTCACCCTCAAGGCAATATGCTCACACTACCGCTGCGGCATGCACCTCTCGCAGGCAGTGCTTGACGACATCGAGCGGCTCTTCGCCGAGACGGGCCGCACAATGAACGAGCTCACCCGCAACCAGGCTATGGTGCCCGACAGGAGCCTCATACTGCGCAACCTGGTAGGCACGGCTCCCGGAATATGGTTTGAAGACGACGACAGCGTACTGGTATCGCTTCCGGGAGTACCTGCCGAAATGGAGTGGCTGATGGACAACGAAGTGATTCCGCGCCTGCAAAAGCGCTTTGTGCGCGACACCTACATAATGCATCATACCATAAGCGTGAGCGGATGCACGGAATCTGCTTTAGCCATACGGCTCGCCGGCTTTGAGGCGGAGCTGCCCGCAAGCGTCAAGCTTGCCTACCTGCCTCAGCCGGGCTTAATCCGATTGCGATTGAGCGTGCAGACGCCTATGGAATTCGAAACCAAAGCTATTTCGCGGAAGTATCTGGCTCTGCTGGAGAAGGCCGTATGGGCGCGCGGCTCCGACTGAGGCCTCCGCAGCTAAGTTAAGGAGAGCGTGTGCGAGGCGTTGACGAACAGGATGTCGCCCACTTTGCCGAGCTCTCCGCCGAAGTGCAGCTCGTGCTCGGCCAGCATATCGTAGTCGAATCCCATGATGATAAGGCCCGCTTGCCGGGAATGTTCGGCCACGGCGGCATTGATGCCAATGCCGGGCCTAAGGCTTACAATCTCTATGTTGGCAAGGGTGATAGGCAGCCGGCCTGTTTCTATGCTCCGCCGTATGTGCTCGCGCTCTTCGGAGCTGTCGAGCTGGCTGGCGATGAAGATACGGATCTTGCTCCGGCTCCAGTCCGGGTGGGCCAGGATGATGTATCCCAGGAGAATCATAAGGTTGGTGTTCAGCTCGTCGGTATCACGTATCCATACATGTATGTCGAATCGCGTGCGCAGCGGGTAAGACGAGCCCGCAAAGATGCAAACGTCGAAGTCGCCCGCTTTGGCCAGGCTTATGTTGCTTGCTATTCGGGCCAGCTCGGCGGCCTGCGATTTATCATATTCAAAGATTACCATGTTGTTCTCCATGCCCGATATCGAAGGGCTTTGTATCACCTGCGCTATGGCTGAAGTGTAGGACGGAGAGATCATGGTGTCGATGTACATGGAGTTGCCGCATCCGCGCTGCATGTCGATTAGCCGGCGGAGTATGCGGTCGGCTTCCGCACGTGTTTCGGCGTCGTAGTATCCCTCTATATAGTGGAAATAGGTTCCGAAGCCGTGCCTGTGGCTTATCCACTTCATCATCTCAAGTACTTTGTCGCGCTCGAAGGAATGCCGTGAGATGCACAGGGCCGAGGGGCGCCACTCCTCGCTTCCGGCCGTGGAGGTATTCTTTTGCATGAAGACCCTCAGCCGTCGGTTGAGCTGGAACAGGGCTCCTCCGAAGATGTCCATCAGCCCCTTTTCGTCTTTCTTATAATGCTCTATAAACAGATAGAGGGCGGTGAGCAAGACGGATGATACTATGGTATACAGCGGGTTTATCATAAACATTATCCAAACCGAGATAAGGAATCCGCCCAGGGAGAAGTACCATTTCGAACGGAAGCGCGGCCTGTACGAGGGCGGCGAGCCGAAGTGATTGATGAAGGAGATGAGGCAGAGGGTGCCGTAGGTGATAAGGAAGAACATGGATATGACCTGCGCCACCATGTTGATGCTTCCCATCATTACGAACACCAGCGCTATTATCAGCGTCAGAATGGTTGCATTGAAGGGCTCCTTGGTGCGGCCCTTGCCCTTGGCGAGGAAGGCGTTGACGCGCTGCGAGGGGAAGCTGCCGTCGGAAGCTAAGGCCTGCAATGTACGCGGCGCCACTAATACGGAGCCAAGTGCGGACGAGAAGGTGCATGCCGCCAGCCCTACGGGAACAGCTATGGCTCCGAAATAGGCTATGCGCGACATGATGAGCTGATCCGAAGCCAGATCGGCCTGCGATGCCGACACCGACAGCTTCCATACAACCAGTATATAGACCGCCAGGCCCGTGAGGGTGCCCAGCATAGTTCCGAGCGGGATGGAGCGGCCCGGGTTGCGCAGGTCTCCGCTCAGTCCCACTCCGGCCGTCATGCCGGTGAAGGCCGGGAAGCATATAGCGAACCACAGGAAGAGGTCGCCGCGATTAAAGAAGCCGAAGCTGTCGCCCGGCGCCTTTGCCGCATCGCCTCCCGCATCAATAGCCGGGCCTGCGAAGAAGAGCAGCAGCACAATCACAAGCACGGCGCTCACGAAGTAGAGCATCTTCATACCCATGTCGGTGCCTTTGCGCAGTATGCTCCAGCCCAGCAGCAGCAGCGCAGGTACGCTCACCGTCTGCCGGGGCAGCTCGAAGCCGGCGTATCTGTGCCACATGTCGAACAGGGGGCTGAAGGCCTCCGTGAAGGCTATGGTATAGAAGGCCACGCTTATGGCCTGCGATATGTAGAGCGCAAATCCTATGGTGGAGCCTATCTTGAGCCCAAACGAACGCGAGATGATGAAGTACTCGCCGCCGCCCTCCACGCGCGTGTTTGTGGCAATCTCGGATATGGCCAGGGCGGTAGGGATAGTAACCAAGTGCCCCATCACCACTATGCCTATCGTTCCCCAGAAACCCATGGCGCCTATGGCATGGCCGAAGCGCAGGAAAAGTACGGCGCCGAGTATGGTTGATATGGCCGTGAAGAAGACAGGTGCGGTGCCGTATCCGCCGGATGCAGCGAGTGTAGTGGCGTTGGTTTTCATTCTTCGGGTCGCCTCTGTTTCTTTCGGAAGGTATTATATATAATGTAGGCCGCGAAGAGCAGGGCCAGTGCAACTATTGCCAGCGACAGCTCCCGGCTGTATGCCTTGATGAGCTCCGACTGTCCGTGCGCCGCATAGCCGAAGGCGGCCAGGATGATATTCCACAGGCCCGCCCCCAGTGTGGTGTAGATAACGAAGGCCCCGAAATGCATGCGGGCCAGGCCGGCCGGGATGGAGATGAGTTGCCTCACGACGGTTATCAGCCGGCCGAAAAAGGTGGAGGCCTTACCGTGTTTCACGAAGTAGGCCTCGGCCTTCATCACCTTGTCCTTATCGAGAAGGCACATCCGGCCCAGCCTGCTCTCGGCCAGACGATAAATCACCGGGCGGCCCAGCCACAGGGCCAGGAAATAGTTGAAGATGGAGCCAATCAGGGCTCCAAGTGTGGCGAAAAACACTACGCCGGCCAGGCTCATATTGCTGCCCTCCTCGCGCGCCTTATAGGCTGCCGGCGGCACCACCACTTCGGAGGGGAATGGGATGAAGGAGCTTTCGACGGCCATAAGCAGAGTGAGGGTACCATAGTTCATGTTGTCCATATACCAGCCGACAACCCGTTCCGTAACCGATTTCTTTTTCTGTATTTGCTCCGCATCTATGCTTTGGGCCGATACGCTCAGCCACAAAGTAAGGAGAGCCGGGATGAGAAATAACTGTGTTCTTTTCATTTTTGTACTGTATACTTTTAAAGGGGCGAATATATACAAACTGTTTCGATTGAGCGGCATCGGCTGTTTTTTGTATCGAATGAGGGAGGTTTATAATACTTGGCAAATGATTCCGTATCAGGGCAAATAAAAGCATGGCGATCAGAGTACAGGGCGGGATTCCCTCCATCAGATCAAGCCCACTGCAAGGCAAATCCAACTTTCGGACTAAATATCACAGTACGCAACCAAGTATAACGCAGCTGCGGCAGCCGATTTGATTAACCGTCCAAAAACTCAGACAGCCTGCTTTCGTCCGGCGGGAAGCTTGCTGGGTTTCAAAAAGTCTACTTTCGCTCGGCGGGAAGCTTGCTGGGTTTCAAACGGCCTTGCGGAACTCCACGACCAATAATTTTTTTCAGAGGTTGCCTGATTCTTCAAAAATCATCAAACAGATATAAAATACATGGCGCCTGTTAATGGCGAGACTGAAAATATTTTTCGCCTCCCCATGCAAGAGGTTGTCAAATGGGGATTTTCGACTGAAAAAATGTGTCAAAAAGGAGGTTACGCTCGCAAAGCAGGTCATTCCCGCGAAGGCGGGAATTCGAAGCAAGCTTTTAGCTTGCGAGAATCGACGCAGTCAATCTCCGTTCGAAAGACGGATACGATTGTAGTTGTATCATATAAAACAAACAGTACTATCGTCCCAACTATCGATCGGAGATTCCCGCCTTCGCGGGAATGACCTATTTGGGCAGGCTGAATTACCTTTCGGAACCCCTGCGAGACCCCTTCATTGGCAGGCTAATGACCCGCATGGGGCAGGCGGGAAATGTTTTTCACAGATAGCCTGCGCTTTCAGGGGGTGCGATTTTCAGGCTTCTTTTTTATTTGTAATATCGCAGGGAAAAACAATTAAAGCAATGAAACGAACAATTATCTGCAATGCAACAATAATTAATGAGGGACGCAGCTTCCCCGGCTCGGTTCTTATCGAAGGCGATATTATCGCCGCCATACACGAAGGAGAGGGGCCCGCGCCATTCGATGGAGAGCTTCGCATAGATGCCGCCGGCCTCTTCCTCATCCCCGGAGCTATCGACGACCAGGTGCACTTCCGCGAACCGGGCCATACGCACAAAGGCGATATAGCCGGCGAGGCCGCTGCAGCCGTGGCCGGGGGCGTCACCAGCTTCATGGACATGCCCAACACCGTGCCTCCTACCACCACCGTCGAGGCCTTGGAGTGGAAGTTCCGCAGAGCGGCCGAAACCTCGCCGGCCAACTTCAGCTTCTTCCCGGGCGGGACTAACGACAACTTCGGCGAGCTCCTACTAATGGATCCGGGGCGTATACCCGGCCTGAAGCTCTTCCTCGGAACCTCAACCGGCAATCTGCTGATAGACGACAGGCGCGCACTCGAACGAATCTTCGGCGAGAGCAATCTGCTCATAGCCGTGCATGCCGAAAAGGAGGATGTCATCCGCAGGAATATAGCCGTCTACACCGAAAAATACGGCCCCGACCCCGACATGCGCTTCCACCCTGCTATTCGCAGCGCCGAGGCCTGCTATGCCTGCTCGGCCGAAGCTGTGGAGCTGGCCCTGCGGCTCGGCGCCAGGCTGCACATACTTCACATATCGACCGCCCGCGAGCTGGACTTGCTGGAGGACGAGCGGAAAGCCCTGCGGGAAAAGCAAATCACCTCGGAAGTATGCCTGCATCACCTCTGGTTCAGCGATGAGGATTATGCCCGGCTCGGAAGCCGCATCAAGTGGAACCCGGCGGTGAAGACTGCAGCCGACAGGGAGGCCCTGCGCCGCGGGCTGGCCTCAGGCCTGATCGATATCGCCGCAACAGACCATGCCCCGCACCTCCTCTCCGAAAAAGAAGGCGGATGCCTGCGTGCAGCCTCGGGAGGGCCAATGGTGCAGCACTCCGTGGCGGGCATGTGGGAGCTGGCCGAAAAGCAAATCTTCAGCCGCGAGAGGGTGGTGGAGGTGATGTCGCATCGTCCCGCCGACCTGTTCCGCATCCGCCGCCGCGGATATATTCGCGAAGGCTACTACGCCGACTTGGTGCTGCTGGAGAAAGCCCGCCACAGCGTCTCCGCCGACCGCTTGCTGTACAAGTGCGGATGGTCGCCCTTCGAAGGCCTGAGCCTGGAATATGGCGTAAGGCAAACCTTTGTAAACGGAGAAATTGCTTATGATAACGGAAGCCTGAACCCGGCTGTACGCGGCCGCGAGCTGGAGTTCGAAAGATAAGCCGACCCTGATTTTTTCAACAGGCATGCTGCATAAACGAAAAAATAGGTTATCTTTGCCTCCGTTTAAAACAAACACTTTTCACTTAGTTTCAATTCAATAAAAAACAAATTCATGATTAAAGTAGGTATTAACGGCTTCGGCCGAATCGGACGTCTTGTGTTCCGTGCAGCTCAAAAGAGAAATGACATTCAGATTGTAGCAATCAATGATTTGATTAGCGTAGATTACATGGCGTATATGCTCAAGTATGACTCAATCCACGGCCGCTTCGACGGCACGGTAGAGGTAGCGGACGGCGCCCTGATTGTTAACGGCAACGTAATCCGTGTTACTGCCGAGAAAGATCCCGCCGCATTGCAGTGGGGTGCAATAGGAGCAGAGTACGTGGTTGAATCTACCGGACTGTTCCTCTCCAAAGACAAGGCTCAGGCACATATAGAGGCCGGCGCGAAGTATGTAGTAATGTCGGCTCCTTCCAAGGACGACACCCCAATGTTCGTATGCGGCGTCAACCTCGACGCTTACAAGAAGGGCACACAGTTTGTCTCGAACGCATCATGTACGACGAACGCTCTGGCGCCCATAGCAAAGGTACTGAACGACAATTTCGGCGTTGTCGACGGCTTGATGTCGACCATCCACGCCACCACGGCCACGCAGAAAACCGTCGACGGCCCCTCGGCCAAGGACTGGAGAGGCGGACGTGCGGCATCGGGCAACATCATTCCCTCGTCGACAGGCGCAGCAAAAGCAGTCGGCAAGGTCATTCCCGAGCTGAACGGCAAGCTGACCGGCATGTCCTTCCGCGTTCCCACGCTGGACGTATCGGTAGTAGACCTCACCGTCAACCTTGCCAAGCCGGCATCGTATGAGGACATCAAAGCTGCCATGAAGAAAGCTTCGGAAGGCGAGCTGAACGGAATCCTGGGCTACACGGAAGACGAGGTGGTATCCTCAGACTTCATCGGCGATCCGCGCACTTCCATCTTCGATGCCAAGGCCGGAATCGCTCTGACGGACAAATTCGTGAAGGTAGTTTCATGGTACGACAACGAGTGGGGCTACTCCAGCAAGTGCCTCGACCTTATTGCTTACATGAAGACGGTTAACGGATAAATCATCCGGTCTTTTAACATGTCAAATTCGGGAACTTCTAATAATTAGATTTTTCAAGGCTTGCGACGGAGGCAAAAGCGGAGTGTACTTTAGTACATGAGCATTTTGCCGACCGAGCGTAACGCAGAAAAAGCAATTAGTAGAAGTTCCCTTTAATACGAGGGCGCCTTTCTGCAAACGAAAGGCGCCCTCCTCATATCCGCCCGGCTCATATATCGTCCGGTTCCGGAATGTCGCCGCCCTTATCGTTCCATCCCCATTCCTCAAATATAATCTCCAGCTGCATGCCGTCCTTGATGCTCTTTGCAGAGGCGGCGCCGACCTCGTTGCTCATGGTTAATCCTATCAGGCGTACCTTCTTCAGGGAGGTATCCACGTTCTCGAGCATCTCTTTGGCCGTGTCCAGCATCATATCGAAGCTGTCGAAAGGAGCGGCTATGGTTTTGCTGCGCGTAATGATCGTGAAGTCCTCGTACTTCACCTTCAGCGTAAGCGTTCGACCGTAGAACTGCTCCGCCGCTATACGATCCCACACGCGGCGGGCTACGTTACAGAGTTCGAGCGTCAGGCTCTCCGACTTGGCGAGGTCGATCTCAAAGGTGTTTTCGGCTCCCACCGACTTGCGCAGCCTGCCGGGAGTTACCTCGCGCTTGTCGATTGCCCGTGCGTTGTCGTAGAACGCAAGCCCTGTCCTGCCGAAATTCCGCACGAGTTCTTCCTGACTTAGCCGCTTGAGGTCGGCCCCCGTCCGCACGCCAAGCGCATGCATCTTAAGGGTGGTAGCCTTCCCGACGCAGTAGAACTGCTCTATCTTCAGCCCCTCCACGAAGCGCTCGGCCTGCTTTGGCAATACCACGAACAAGCCGTCGGGCTTGCCGCAGTCCGATGCAATCTTGGCAATGAACTTATTGATCGAAACGCCCGCAGATGCAATCAGGCCCACCTCCCGGCGGATACGGGCCTTGAGCTCGCCGGCTATATCCACTGCCGGCATGCCGCGGCTGTTCGACGTCACATCCAGGAAGGCTTCATCCAGCGAAAGCGGCTCCACCAGCTCAGTGTACTCCAGCAATATCCGCATGATGGCCTCCGAGGCTTCTATGTATGCATTGAAGCGGGGCGGAACGAAGATAAGGTGAGGACAACGGCGCAAGGCTGTCTTAGACGGCATAGACGATCGGATGCCATACCTCCGCGCCTCGTAGCTTGCAGCCGCCACCACACTGCGCATGTTTGAGCTGCCGACGGCAAGAGGCCTGCCTCTGAAGGCCGGATTATCTCTCTGCTCCACTGAAGCGTAGAAAGCATCCATGTCTATATGAATAATTTTGCGGACTGTCATACTGCGAAGATAATATTTCCGCCAATATGAAGAATTTGGCAGGCGAAAACAATTATCCGCTTCAAAGATTTACCGTATTTGCGCCAATGCAAAGCAAATCCAATTCACCGATGAAATCTCAAAGTATAAATCCCAACACAAACGCAGCTTCGGCAGCCGATTTGATAGCCGTCCAAAAACTTGGACGCCTGCCCAACAATTTTCGAGTGCGTTCAAAACCTGGACGGTTTACTTCAGTTCGGCGGGAATGTGTCAAAAGGCAATTCAGCCTGCCCAAATATGTCATTCCCGCGAAGGCGGGAGGCCCTGCGGTGGTGTTTGTAGAGACGCGATTAATCGCGTCTCTACGGGGCCTGGGCATTGCAGGCGATGCATCAAAAACCCTTCACGCTCGAACAATATGTCATGTCAATGCGTCAAAAGGCAATTCAGCCCGCCCATACGGGTCATTCCCGCGAAGGCGGGAATCTCCGATCGATAGTTGGGACGATAGTATAAGCCCGTTGTGTCTAAGAATTATGCAATCGTATCCGTCTTTCGATCGGAGATTCCCGCCTTCGCGGGAATGACATATTTGGGCAGGCTGAATTACCTTTTTGGAAAGCTTGCTTTTGTTCGGCGGGAAACTTTCCAGTTTCTGGAAAGCTTGCTTTCGTTCGGCGGGAAACTTTCCAGTTTCTGGAAAGCTTGCTTTTGTTCGGCGGGAAACTTTCCAGTTTCTGGAAAGCTTGCTTTTGTTCGGCGGGAAACTTTCCAGTTTCCGGCAAGCTTGCTTTCGTTCGGCGGGAAACTTTCCAGTTTCTGGCAAGCTTGCTTTCGTTCGGCGGGAAACTTTCCGGAAATGGGACGACCTTGCGGAACTATATAGCCAATAATTTTTTTCAGAGGTTAGGCAAATCTTCATAAATCATTAAACAGTCATAAAAATGCATGGCGCTGATTTTGGAGCTGCGCAAGAGGTAACAGGTTCGATAGCCTTCATATAATTTAAAGCCATGTTATTTCCTTAGCGTGAAGAGGAACTCAAGGCCGCCGCCGGGCCTGTTCTTCACCTGTATATCACCCTTGTGAAACAGTATTGCGTTCTTCACTATGGAGAGGCCGAGGCCGGAGCCGCCGGTGTCGCGGGTTCGGCCTTCGCTCACGCGGTAGAAGCGCTCGAAGAGGCGGCCGAGGTGTTTTTCTTCTACGCCGGAGCCTGTGTCGTAGTAGGAGAAGTAGTAGTGGTGCTCGCTCTCGGAGTAGTTGGTGATGCTGACGGATATATCGGGGCCGGCGTAGCTGATGGAGTTGTCGATGAGGTTTCGGAACACGGCGTAGAGCAGCGTGTAGTTGCCTTTCACCTTCAGGGCTTCGTCCATGCTGACGGTGAAGCTGATGCTGCTCGCTTCGAGCTTGTCGCGCAGGTCGGCCCGCACCTCCTCTATGAGTTGCGGCAGTATTATCTCCTCCAGCCTGAAGTGCGATGGGGCATCTTCTATCTTGCTGATGATGCTGGTGTCTTCGATGAGGTTCGAGAGCCGCAGGGTTTGCAGGAAGGCGCGCTCTATAAACTGTTGCTGCTTGTCGGCCGGCAGCCTGTGGTTGCTTAGTGTTTCCAGGTATCCCCTGAGCGTTGTCACGGGCGTGCGGAGCTCATGTGCGATATTGCCGGTCATCTCCTGCTTGAGCTGTTTTGTTTTCTCGGCCAGGCTGATGTCCTTGATGATAATCTCGAAGCTGTAATCGTTGAAGACTACTGCCTGTACGGAGAATACCTTGGCGTTCTTGGCTATCCTGAAGTCGGCGTACTGCTCCTCTCTGCTGCCTGCGTTGATGAAGTCGGCCACGGGGCCGAACATCTGGTCGTCGAATATCTTCTCTACGTCCAGAATGGGGATGTCGGATATGAGGTTGACGTACTGTATGAAACCCGTATTGGCATAAATCTTTTTTTTCTCCGGGCTGAATATGCAGAGGCCTTCGCCGGAGAATCTGAAGTGCCGTATGAGCTTCTCGCGCTCCTGCTGAATGTATTGCCGGTTTTGCTCTCCCTGCTTGAATATCTCCACGAGCTCGTTGCCTATGTCCCCCAGCTCGTCTTCGGGGAAGGATACGGAGGGTATGCTCTTGCCTTTCTTGATTGCTGTGGCAAGCTCCTTGAGTTGCTTCACCGAGCTCCCGAAGCGCCTGGCCATATAGTTAACCAGCAGCACCACCACCATGAAGAGCGCCACCGTGAGGTATATGAAAAGATTGTCGGGCCGGAGCATGCTCCTCGTCTGCGAATTATAAGGCAAGGCCACCCGCACGAAGCAGTTGTCGAATCTGCGGACGTAGTACAGGTATTCGAGCCCGGTGGAAGCCGATCGCCTTACGGAATGTCCTCTGCGAAGCTCGCCGGCAGCCCTGACCTCGGGCCGGTCGAGGTGATTGCCGGCCAGGTCGGCGCTGTCGGCTGCATTATCGAACCGCACCCGCCCGCGGGCATCTATAATCGTGAGCCGTATGCTGTCCGGCAAAACCGCTCCAAGCTCGTGCATCCTGTCAATGCTGTCGAGCGACAGAGCCGTATTGCCCACGTAAGAGTGCACTATCTCCGCATAGCCGTCGAGACGGCTCACCGCCTCCGACATCCTGTACCGTTTCTCCTGCTGCTGCTCAATCATGATTATGCCCGCCGTGAACAGCAGGAAGAGCATCAGTATGCCGTAGAATATACGTTGCCTGTAAGATACCTTCATACTATTCCAAGCTTAAGTCCGAATCAAAAGCATATCCGTATCCTATGCGGCTGATGATACATTCGGAGCAGGGGCCGAGCTTCTTCCTGAGCCTGGCCATGTGCACGTCTACCGTTCGCTCCAGGACGACAGTGTCGTTGTTCCATGCCTTAGCCAGTATGTAGCTGCGCGGGAAGAACTCCCTCTCGCGCTTCAGGAGCAGGTGGAGGATGTTGTACTCGGTTCGGGTGAGCTCCACCTTCTCGCCGGCTATAGCCACCGTCTTTGTGCGCGTGTCGAGCGTCAGCTTTCCGGCCGTAATCACTTCAGGCGAAGCTATGCGGCCGCGCTTGAGCACGCTCCTCACCCGCGCTATCACTTCCTTGACGGAGAAAGGCTTGGTGATAAAATCGTCGCCGCCTATGGAGAAGCCCGTCAGCAGGTCGTTCTCCGTCTTCTTGGCCGTCAGGAATATTATGGGGATACTGTTGCCGTCCTTCCTCAGCCTGTCGGCAAGCTTAAAGCCCGACATGCCGCTCATCATCACGTCGAGCAGCAGCAGGCTATGGTCGGGCCTGAGCAGGCGCAGGGCCTCCTCGGCGGATACGGCCGTGTCCACATTATATCCTTCATGCTCCAGATTAAAACTAAGTATTTCGCGAATGTCGGGTTCGTCGTCCACTATCAGTATGTGAACCTCGCCGGCCTTAGTGTTCATTGTTATCCTTTCCGTTAAATTATACATGTTTAATACCGGGCAAAGCTAATATATAATTCTCAGAGGATACAAAAAGGCCGAGCCCTGAGCCGGGGCGGAACATCCCGCTTCCGAACCCGATCCGTCAAAGGCCCGGAGCCGGGATACAGTCTGCGCCCAGGGCAGGCTCAAGACTTCGGCCGAGGCTGCCCGGCACCCAATAAAAAAAGCCCCTCAAAACTGAGAGGCTACACTATGGAGAAGAGGGAGAGCGGTAGGCGAGATTCGAACTCGTGACCCTCAGCTTGGGAAGCTGATGCTCTACCGGCTGAGCTACTACCGCGGGGTTCGGGATGGCAAAGATAGAGAGATATTTCGTTTTTCCTACCTTTGCGCATCTAAAAAACTTAAGCAACAATAATGAATAAGCTCTCATTAATCAAAGTCGGAGGCAAGGTGGTAGAAGATCCTCAAGCGCTGGATGCCCTTCTCCGCGACTTTTCAGCTATACAAGGTTACAAGATTCTGGTTCACGGCGGGGGGAGCATCCTCTCCCGCCTGGCCTGTCGTATGGGCATAGAAACACGCATGCATAACGGCAGGCGGATAACGGACGAGGCCACGCTTGAGCTCGTTGCCATGGTATACGGCGGGCTGCTGAACAAGCGCATAGTTGCCAAGCTGCAGTCGCTTGGCCTGAACGGCATAGGGCTGTCCGGAGCAGACATGAACATTATCCGCTCCGTAAAGAGAGCCGCAGGCGAGGTAGACTACGGCTTCGTGGGCGACGTGGAGGAGGTAGCTGCCGATGCGCTGGCTGCACTCCTCATGCAGGGGACGGTTCCGGTTCTGGCGCCGCTCACCCACGACGGCCGTGGACTGCTGCTCAACACCAATGCGGATACCATAGCAGCCTCGGTAGCCAAGTCTATGGCGGGACGCTTTGAGGTGGAGCTCGTTTACTGCTTCGAGAAGCCGGGCGTGCTTGCCGACGAGGCCGACCTCGGCAGCCTCATCCCAAGCCTCGACAGGGAAAAGTTTGCCGAGCTGGTTGCCGCTAAGGTCATACAGGGCGGCATGATCGCCAAGCTGGAAAATGCCTTCGACGCCATTGCCGCCGGAGTGCGCTACGTTCGTATCACTCAGGCTTCGGCTCTGACGGCTCAATCGGGAACCCTCATACGATAATGACCGCCGAGAAATGGAAGGGGCACGGGCTGATTCTGCTCGTGAACATACTCTTCGCCGTGAATCTGCCCGTATCCAAGTATCTTATTCCTTCGCATGTAGCTCCGGAGGCCCTCACCCTGATGCGCTCCGTATTCGCCTGCGCCATGTTCTGGCTCACCTCGCTGTTCATCGGCAGGGAGAAGATGGAGCTGAAGGATATGGGCATGCTCTTTGTGTGCGCGCTCTGCGGGGTGACGCTTAACACGTCCCTGTTTATGACCGGGCTGAATCTCACATCGCCGGTCGATGCCTCCATCATCTCCACCGCCGGGCCTATATACGTGATGCTGCTTGCGGCGGTCATACTGAAGGAGCCCATCACCTGGCAGAAGGCTGCGGGAGTGGCCATGGGCGTAGGCGGCGCTCTGCTGATGATCCTGACTGCGGCCGGCGGAGGCAAAAACGGAGGCAGCGGCATGAGCGGCGTGCTGCATATAGTGCTGAGCAACCTGCTCTACTCCGTGTATGTGGTACTGTCGAGGCCCTTGAGCCGCAAATATTCCGCTATAACGATCATGAAGTGGATGTTCCTCTTCTCCACGCTGATGTTGCTTCCCTTCATGTATAAGGGCGTGCTCGATGCGCCTGTGTTTATCAACGGGCTGAAGAATCCGGCGGACATGGCAGCCCTGCTCTATGTGCTTCTGTTCGCCACCTTCGTCACCTACGCCCTCATTCCGATGTCGCTGCGGCGGCTGAGGCCTACCACGGTCAGCATGTACAACTACATACAGCCCATTGTGGCTTCGCTGATAGCGATGATGATAGGGCAGGGCAGCTTCACGCTCTGGAAGCTGGCATCTACCGTCCTGGTATTTGCCGGGGTATATATGGTGACGCAGAGTAAGAGCCGCGAGGATGTGGAGAAGGAGAAGCTAAATCAGGAACAGACATAATAAATTATCAATATGACGGAATTAAAAAGCATAGCCGTATACTGCGGCTCTAACAGTGGTTTGCACGAGGAGTATGCCCACCAGGCATATATGCTCGGAATGTTTCTGGCCGGGCAGGGCACCGGGATTATCTGCGGCGGAGGCAAAGTGGGTCTGATGAACTGCGTGGCCGACGGCGCTCTCGACAACGGAGGCGAAGTCACGGGCGTCATTCCCGGATTCCTCAACCGCACGGAGCTGGCCCACGAAGGCCTGACGCAGATGATTGTGGTTGCCACCATGCACGAGCGCAAATACCGCATGAGCCTGATGAGCCAGGCCTTCATAGCCCTCCCCGGCGGCTACGGCACCATGGATGAGCTCTTCGAGATTGTCACCTGGGCTCAGCTTGGGCTGCACAGGAAGCCGGTAGGGCTGCTGAACACCAACGGCTTCTTCAACCCTTTGCTGGATTTCATAGCCACCATGACTAAGGAAGGCTTCCTTAAGGAGGAGCACAGGGACATGCTGCTCGTCAGCGATAATGTTCCGGAGCTTTATGAGCTGCTGAAAGGATACCAGCCTGTTGCGACGGGGAAGTGGATATAATCCCCGCCAAATTATCAGTTCCCCTTTATCGGCACCGTATGAAACCGCATGTATATATGATAGCCCTGGCGATAGCGGCCACCCTGATTCCGGGGCCGGCGGCGGCTCAGCAGCAGGAGGTCTCGTTCGGCAGGCGGGCAGCGCCCTATATTATCTCCGGCTCGCTGATAGCCTACGGCATCCTGGCCCATACTGTCCGTCCGTACCGGCAGACGGACGAGTTTATAGACAACCGCATGAAGGAGCTGAACCTGCATACGCGGGTCGACGACTATCTGCAATATGCGCCGGCGGCGGCCATCTACGGCACGGAGCTGCTGGGGCTGAAGGCCCGGCACAACCTTCGCGATCGCAGCTTCGTTACGGCCACCTCCTATCTGCTCACCACCCTGACGGTGAATGCCGTGAAGTATACAGCCGCGGTGCCGCGTCCGTCCGGCCTTTCCCATAACTCCTTTCCCTCCGGGCATACGGCCACGGCCTTCACCGGCGCCCACATCCTTTTCCGCGAGTACAGCGAGAGCGCGCCCTGGATAGGCATTGCCGGCTATGCAGCCGCTACGGGCGTAGGCGCCATGCGCATCGTGAACCGCAAGCACTGGCTGGGCGACGTTGCTGCCGGAGCCGGCACGGCCATACTCTGCGTGGAGGCCTCCTACCTGCTGCTGCCCCTCTTCCGCAAGGTCGTAAAGGCTCCCGGCAATATGGCCGTAGCGCCCGTGGTAGGCGTCAATTCCGCAGGCATGGGCCTGGCTTACAGCTTCTGAGCGGAGGCGGCCTCCGGCCTTTATATACCCCCGAAATTCCCCTTCCCGGCCTTCAATGCCGCAGCGGCATTTTGAAGGAAAAAAATCCGGCCCAATGCCGCAGCGGCAAAATGCCCAAATTGTTTGCGGGAAGCCAATGCCGCACCGGCAAAGCCCTCAAATCGACTTTTTGAGGCCAATGCCGCTGCCAATTTGTCCCCAAATCATCTTTTTGGAGCCGATGCTGCTGCCAATTTGTCCTCAAATCACTTTTCCGGGGCCGATGCAGGCCCGGATTTCCCCCCAAAAGGCCCTATTTAGCCCTTTGCCGGTGCGGCAGAGGCTTCCCGCAAATAAATTGGGCCCTTTGCCGCTGCGGCATTGGGTATATGAAAGCCGGGTGGGCCCTTTGCCGCTGCGGCATTGGGTATATGAAAGCAGGGTGGGCCCTTTGCCGCTGCGGCATTGGGGTGGATGAGGCCGGGTGGGTCCTTTGCCGCTGCGGCATTGGGGTGGATGAGGCAGGGTGGGCCCTTTGCCGCTACGGCATTGGGTGCCGGCGGCGGGCTCAGGGCTGATATTCTTAATTTTTATTAGAGGTTTAAACCATAGGGAAGGCTTGCCGTCTATCCATATACAAATCATTTATATATTGAAATCATGCAGAAAAGCAACTTCCTCGTATTACTACTTATCCTCCTTTCCGCCGTTCCGGCTATGGCTCAGCAGCGTTCGGGCGCGTCCGGCGTGGAAATAAGAGGCACTATCATTGAGAAAAGCAATCGCGAACCCGTTGAACAGGCTACCGTGAGGCTGCTCACCGTTAAGGACAGCACCTTCATCATCGGTGCGGCCAGCGAACGCAACGGCAGCTTCTCGCTCCGTAACGTCAGGCCGGGCAATTATCTTATGCATATCAGCTACGTTGGCTTCGAGTCCATTTATCAGTTACTGCAAGTATCCGGGCGCACCAATCCGGTTAACATAGGCCGCGTGGAGATGGTCGACGCAGCCATCCTCCTGGGCGAGGCCGTGGTTGTGGGCAAGGCGGCAGAGGTTCAGGTCAGAAACGATACTATTGAATATAATGCGGATTCTTATAAGGTTCAGGAAGGCGCGGTGCTGGAGGAATTAGTGAAGCGCATGCCGGGCGCCGAGGTTGGCAGCGACGGCAAGATAACGGTCAACGGCAAAGAGATTAAGAAGATATTGGTTGACGGCAAGGAGTTCTTCTCGGACGATCCCAAGGTTGCTTCCAAGAACTTGCCTGCGGCTATGATAGACAAGGTTCAGGTGGTAGATCGCAAGAGCGACATGACTATGATGACGGGCTTTGACGACGGCGACGAGGAGACGGTTATCAATCTGGTGGTGAAGCCCGGCATGAAGGAGGGCTGGTTCGGCAATGCTATGGCCGGCTACGGCAGCAAGGAGCGCTACGAGGGCAATGCCATAGTTAATCGCTTCTGGGGGAACAACCAGGTTACTCTGATGGGCGGGCTGAACAATACGAATAACATGGGCTTTACCGATTTCGCCTCCTCCATGATGCAGGGCGGAGGCGGCGGGCGTATGATGTTCGGCGGCGGCGGAGGCAACGGTGTCACCTCGTCGGGCAATCTGGGTCTGAACATCAGCAAGGAGTTCTCGGAGAAGCTGACCGTAACGGGTAACATCAGATATAACGGCACGGACAATACGGCCATCACCAACAGCAGCTCGCAAACCTTCCTGCGGGACGATACAACCCGGTTCACCGACCGGGTATCGTCCGGCAATCGCGTGAACGATAATATACGCGCCAACATTCGCATGGAATGGCGGCCCGACACGCTGACGACTATCATCTTCCGGCCCAACCTGAGCTTCAGCGGCAGCCATATCAGCCAGGATGAGACGTCGGCCACCAAGCTGGGGCTCGGCCGCAATCCTAATGCTGCTCACGGGAAGCTGAGCGACGTGGAGTCGCGCTCGTCGTCCGACGGCAGCGGCTTCAACTTTGAGGGCGAGCTCGACATCAGCCGCAAGCTCAACAGCAGGGGCCGCGTGCTGAGCCTGTCTCTGGAAGGCGAATCGAGCAGCACTAAGGAAGATGGCAAGAACTACTCGAACTCGCTCTACTTCGACGGTACGCCGGACTATCTGATAGACCAAATCTACAACTACAAGAATTCGGGCTACAATTACCGCCTCTATCTCTCCTGGGTGGAGCCCTTAGGCAACAATAATTTCCTCCAGCTGAGCTATCGCTACTCGCAGCGCAACCAGAGCTCCGACCGGCCTATCTACATGGCCGACGGCGACGGCAATTATACCATCCGCGACACGAGCTACATAGAGAAGTACAACTACGACTTCACCTCGCAGCGGGCCAGCCTTAGCTTCAAAGCCGTCAGGCCCAAGTATAACTTAACGCTCGGAGCCAACCTCGACCCTGCATCCAGCAAGGGGGAGATATACAAGCAAGGCGTGGTGGCGGAGGAGATCTCGCGCTCGGTGCTCAACTTCTCTCCCATGCTCCAGTTCAACTACCTGTTCAGCCGGCAGTCTAATCTGCGCGTTGATTACAACGGACGAGCCAGCGAGCCGAGCATGACACAGCTGCAGCAGGTGCGCGACGTGACCGATCCGAACAACATCGTGATAGGCAACTCGCAGCTCAAGCCCAGCTATAACAACAACCTGAACATCATGTTCCGCAAGTTTATTCCCGAGCAGCAGACGGCCTTCATGCTCATGGCCGGCGGAAACTATACGACCAATGCCATAGTTAACGACATCAGCAACCTTCCCGGCGGCGTGAAGCATACGACCTATGCCAACATGGACGGCAACTATAACGCTAACCTCCGCTTCATGATGAACACGCCGCTGAAGTACAAGGAGCGCTTCTCCAAATTCTCGGTCAGCTCCATGACTATGGGAATGTACAGCAACAGCAACTCTCTTATGGATAAGGTGACGAGCAACACGAAGTCGCTTATGCTGAGCGAACGCGCCGGCATAGATTATCGCTCCAACTATTTCGATATAGGCGTAAACGGCAACCTGAGCTATAACAGCTATCGCTACTCCACCCGTCCTGGCGACAACCTTAACACCTTCCGGTACGGCGTTGGCGGAACCACTTCCCTATACCTATATAATATAGCGCCGGTGCTGCCATTGGTTATAGAAAGCGACATCACCTACTCTACCACCTCCGGCTACTCGGACACGTATACGCAGAAGGAGACCATGTGGAATGCATCCATCGCCTCAAAGCCTATCCCCATGCTCAAGGGCACCGGAACCTTTCGCATGAAGGTATACGACATCCTTCAGCAGCGAGCCAACATATCCAACTCCTCGACCGATGCCATGTACTCCGAATCCCGGACCAATACGCTCACGAGCTATTTCATGGTGCACTTCATCTACCGCTTCAGCATCTTCAAAGGAGGCGCCAACATGCGGGATGCATTCGGAGGCAACCGTCGCTTCGAAGGCGGAGGCCCTCCCGGCGGTGCCCCTCCGGGCGGAGGACGCCAGGGCGGCGGCTTCAGAGGCCCCGGCGGATGAGCCTCGGCACTCGGCTCGCTTAATCAAAACACAATAACGTTCTAATAGGTATCGGTAATATCGCAATCCCTTTGGAGGCTTCTATCTCGGTAGTAGCCTCCAATTTTTATTTGTCCAAGTCCGATTGGTATTACCTTTGGAGCAAAATCCTCCGGCTGCACTGCAATCTTTATTGGGCAAGCCTGGGGGTAGATCGCCTCTTGTGCGGTATTAATAACATAAGAAACAGCTATAATGTTAAGCGAAACAGACTTCAAGAGCCTCTTCGGCGAGCACTTCGACGCAATCCGCACCTACGTCTTCTATCGCTGCGGCGATACCCTGACCGCCTCGGACATAGCCCAGGACGTTTTCCTGCGGATATGGGAAAAGCGAGGCTCGCTGAGCTCGGACAGCATCAAGCCGCTGCTGTACAAGATAGCCTCGGACTCCTACGTCAGCAATTACAGGAAAGCCTGCTGCCGGATGAACTTCGCGCAAAACATGACAGCCGAAAACGCAACCGAGCTCTCCCCCGAAGACACAATTATATACAACGAAACTGCCGCCGCATACTCCTCCGCCCTCAAGCAAATGCCGGAGATGCAGCGCACCGTCTTCCTCATGCATCGCGAAGACGAAATGAAGTACCGCGAGATAGCCGAATGTTTAAGGATAAGCGTAAAGACAGTGGAGAAGCACATGAGCGCAGCATTAAGATATATGAGAAGCAAACTATTATAAACTCAACATAGCATGAACGCAAATAACATCAGAATCAAGCCCGAATGGCCGCAAAGCAAGGAAGAAATATGGAGCAAAACCTTCGCCGGTTTAAAGGAAAGTCCCGCCGCAAACAGGCAGCCTTATCACATTCGGGTATGGCAATATGCAGCCGCCGTTTTAATCCTGGCCGTATCGTTTTGTAGCTTATATCAGGTAGCAGATGAAGCAGCTGCCGGCGAGCAGGCCTTAGTAGCGCTGCCCGATCATTCGAGCGTCAGGCTTAATGCCGGAAGCCGTATCACTTATCGTCCGTTCGGCTGGTTTTTATCCCGAACCTTAAAGCTCGAAGGCGAAGGATATTTCGAGGTAAATAAAGGCAGAGCTTTCAGCGTAGTTTCCGGAAAAAATAAAGTCAAAGTGCTCGGCACAGTCTTCAATGTTTATTCCAGGGACAGCAAGTACCGGGTGACATGCATCGGCGGCAGCGTAGAGGTAGTTTCCGCGGGAGGATCGGCCATCCTTCAGCCCGGAATGAAGGCAATCTGCGACGGAAAAGAGATGCGGATAGCCGCCGGACAGGCGCCCGAATGGATGTACGGCCGACTTGTTTTCGTCGAAACCCCCCTCGCGGAAGTGATAGCCGAAATAGAGCGGCAGTACAACATAAAGGTGACTACAAACGCCCAATTAAATCATCTTTATACCGGCAACTTCCGGCAAACCGAACAAGCCGAAACGGTTCTCGAAATAGTCGGGAAGCCCTTCGGTATTACATTCGGAATCGAATAGGTGAGCGGACGGATTATCCTTGCGCTTATGCTCGCCGCGACCGTCCTTACAGGACATTCGCAAAGCCTCAGGCTCGACCTGGATAATGTTCCGCTTAACAGGGTTCTTGCCGGGCTTAATGTTGCAATATCCTTTGACGATAAGGCCCTGTCGGCATACAGCGTATCCGTTGCGCAATCCTTCGATACTCCCGAAAGTGCAATCGAACATTTGCTGAAGGACAAACCCTTTCGTGTAGAAAAAATCGAAGACGTTTATGTCATAGTTCCGCATGCCAGAAAGCGGAATGAGGCCAAAGCCGTCCATCCTTTTGCCGAAGCAAATCGCTACCTATTCCGCGGGATTGTACTCGACAAAGATTCGCCCGCAGCCTTGGAATATGCGGCAGTAAGTTTGCTCCGTCACGACGGCGATATTATAGTCACGGGAGTGTCGGCGCAGGACGGGACTTTCGGCATGGAAAGCCGGGAGATGCCTGCCATGATTCAGATCAGTTATTTAGGATACGAGAGCCTGCTTAAGAACATTTATACGGCCGGCGACCTCGGCATCTTCCTGCTTAAATCAAAAGAATTTCAGCTGGGCGAAACCGTAGTCGCTGCGGACAAAAAAGCCGATAGGGGAATCAATCGCGCTACCTGGTTAATCACGCCGCAAATGCGCGCAGGCGCTCTTAATGCGATAGAACTATTAGACCGGATTCCGGGAGTATTACTGGATGAAGCCATGGAAACAGTGCTGGTGAATCATCAGGCCAACGTGCTGATGGTGGTCGACGGCATAGAGCACAAGCCTTCCTATCTCAAGCATTTATCTCCCCACAGAGTGGATGCGGTTGAAATCATAAATGCAGTGTCCGGGCGCTACGTGTCGGACGATTATGCGGCCATCATCAACTTCGTTTTAAAGAAGGATTACAGAGGATACGACCTGAACGCCTTCCAATCCGTTTCGCTCAATCTATCGGGCAATAATACGAATTCGGCCGGGAATAATTCGGGGGTAGGATTGAGCTATTCTGCGGGCAAAATAAATCTGTCGGCCTCATGGTCGTACGATGCGGATAAGAGGGAGATTTACTCGGACAAATTCCTTCGCTACGATCACTTAAGCTTCGTTTCTTTGCCCTCGGATGTGCCGAACAACCTTTACCGAAACTCCAACCATACGCTCAACGGAGGACTGAGCTTTCGGCTTTCGGGCCGGCAATTAATAGGCGTGCAGACCAACTATCTTTCGGGCAGCATTTACTCCAAGTCGAGGCATGTTATGCAATATGCCGATTCGCTTTTCTCCGATTACAGGCTGACTAATGTATCCCGTAATCTGACTAAGGCAAAAGCCTTCACTGGTATGCTTTATTATCAGGCGCAATTTATCAACAGGCTGCATCTTTATGCCGATCTGTCTTACAATTATTATTACAACCAGATAGAAAACGAATATCACCGGGAGGAGACGGCCGACCTGCGTTATGATGACTATTATAACGAATATAAGAACCATACGGTGGCCAATCTTGAGGCCCGTTATATTCTGTCGGACGCCATATCGGCCGAGGCCGGATATTCCAATATCCGGCGCGAATATGCCTCGACCGACAGCCGCGGTATAGGTTTTCTGGACTATACCGAACAGCGTAATAAAGGCTTCGCCTATCTGTCGTTTTATCCCTTAAGAAAGATGGAAATTAAGGCCGGAATTGTGTTGGAGCAAACCCTGAGTAAGGACAGGGACAGGGCATGGAAATCCTCCGTTATGCTGCCCCTGTTGCTGTTCAATTACAGGATAAGCAACGCAATTAACCTCAGGGCAGGCTATCATGCGCGCCAATCGCACCCATCATTATATCAGCTTAGCCCCATGAGTATTGTGGTCGACACCTTCATGACGCAGTCCGGCAATCCGGCCCTTAAATCGTCGGTTAAGCACAATGTGTTGCTGGAAATTGATTTTGCAAACAGGCTGAAACTGTCCGGTGTTTTCAACTATACGCAAGACGGAATAAGCGAGCTGTATAACCCCGTGGTCAATAAATTTTACAGGACGTTTAACAACGTCGACTTCAGGGAATATAACATTCAAATCTCCTATGACAGGGAGTTAGACAAGTATTTCCGATTCAAAAATTCGCTGATGTTTTACCGTGAAGAGGCCATGCACAGGAGGATCAATAATACCCACAACGGTTTAATGTTCTTCTCTGAAATCAATTACTATAACGCCGCATTTTCGTTTGGAATTCAACTTGGCTATTACAATAACATGCGGAAAAATATTATCTGGCAGGGATTTCAGATGTCCGGCTCCGATCATTGGAATATTGCTCTGCAAAAGGGGGTATGGAACGACCGTATTGCCCTTGCTTTATCCTACACTCCACCCTTCTTGCCGGGGGTAAGATACAACAGGATTAAAGAAATAAAAAGTCTGATCTATAACGAGAAAACCGTCTTTAAAATGGACTCGTACCGGCACATGCTTCTTCTCAAAATAAATGTGAACATAGGAAGTTGGGGCGTTACAAAGTCCGAACAAAAAGCGGTGGTAACAGAACGCGAGAGGGAGAGGCCACCATTACAAAATTGATGCTATGCACGCACAGGTTTTGTTTCACATTCCCGAAATTAAGGAAAACAGAGCTCTATGTTTTTATACATTTACCAAAAATGAATAAAACCGAGTGCTATGTTTTTGCATATATCGGCAAAACGAAAAGAACATAGTCCTATGTTGGCCTATTCCAAACAAAATCAAGCAAACCGAGTGCTATGTTTGCTTGAATTTGATCAAAATATACCAAACCGAGTGCTATGTTTGGCCTGTTCTCCGAAAAATGAAGCAAACCGAGTGCTATGTTTGGCCCATTCTCCGAAAAATGAGGCAAACCGAGTGCTATGTTTAGCCCATTCTCCGAAAAATGAGGCAAACCGGGTGCTATGTTTGGCCCGTTCTTCGAAAAATAAGGCAAACATAGCTCTCGGTTTGTTTCGTTTGGAAGGAAAGGAGGCAAAGTGCGAACGTGTTTGGGCCCGCCCGGCTTCAATTTGTTCTAACTTTGTCCTGAGCTTGTCCTATTTTTCAGAGCATGAGAGTAAGCAGGTAGGGTTTTTTATTGTGTAATCGGTATATTAACAGAAAGTGATTTGATGTATGAACAAAATGTATTTGATTTTAGGGATGTCGGTATGGTTTTTGGTTGCAGGATGTCGTCCTGAGACCGAGGAGCCTGCACTTTCGGATGTGTCGACGCAAATTATTGCGGTTGCGGCCTATTACGAGCCTCAGTATGATAACGACAAACATATTGTTTTTACGGGTAACGATATTCTTTGGTTTAATGAGACAACAAGGGAGCTGCGTTTCCGCCAAAATTATTCGAATAAGGCTATTGTTACGGAGAACAGGGAGTTCGGAATACAGTTTTTTATAGGCGACGAATTTGTTTTGTTTACCCCGGTTTGTATGGACGTTTTGAGCTACCGTATCTTCGACCAGCCGGTTTTTTATTACGATGTCATCAACAACAAATACTTCATACCGGACGGATTTCCGGATGTGTCTTTACTGCCCGACCCCGCTCAGCATCAATGGGTGCGAAGCGAGAACCGCAAGGCGGTGGAACAGGAATGGGCGAGGCTTATGGAGCAGCTGAAAAAGGAGAATTTATACAGAACGAATTAATGTATGTTTAATATATAATATAAGAAGATTATGAGTAAAAGAATTTCGAACGGAATGATTGCGTTTATGCTTGCTGCGGCGCTGGCGTTAATGACTTTTTCCTGTCTGAAAACGGAGGGATACCCGGATGATGAGCATGAGCCTACGATTGATTACCCGGAGCTCGAAGTTGCCGTCGGGAGAATGCAGCGCGACGATGCCGGAAGGCTGCTGGCAATAGCTGCGACAAGGAGCTTCGATACGCGGACGGATCTCGACACGATTGAGATCCAAGACTGGGCGTCTGTGCTGCGTGCCGAGGGCGACCGGCCTTACGTGAGCTATCCTTATGATGCGATACAGATATCAGGGGCTCTGTTTTATACGGTTGGCGGCGATCGCTTCCCGTTCTTGCGCCAAATTTGCGGCCAGGGGGATTTGCTCGTTACGGTTTCGGCTTTCACGGCTTATGTGGAGCAGCATGACAGGCCCGAAAACCTTGAGCCGCCGCTCAATACTCCTCCGGGCATGCGGATAGTGGTTAGCGACGGGATGATTGCTTTCCGAGGCCCTGCGGGTGTGTACAGCTGCCTGCTGAACGACGGTGCGAACTACACTGCTATCTTCAGTTCGCACAAGAAGCTGACGGAGCATGAGGAGATCAAGGATTTCACTCCGCCGCTTTACTACTTTTACCTCAATGCCGAGGTTGGTCGCACCCGCCTTGGCTTCCAGGCGCTCTTTGGCGAAGACGGCATGCTTCATCCCGATACCAATATCGTATGGGCCGAGCTCGTTCCGCAGGGAACGTACACGGAGCCGCAGCTGTACGACGTGGATGAGCTTACGAAGTTCCCTCAATCGAGCCAGGTTTGCACCCTTACGGGGATGACGGACAGCATGATGTTCGTGACGGCTCCCGCTCCTTCGGAAATAAGGAATGTGCTGTTCGATGCTTATACGGTTTTCACTGAGAAGGGCCTGCCTGCTACGGCTGATGCCTTCAAGCCGGGCGATGTGATAACGATTACGTACGACGAACCCTACGAGGGCTACCGGCCGTGGATTGTGTTTGCCAATACGGTTTCCAAGTAAAAATTGATGAATGCTTATACATACGCCATGATTTAGAAGTTTAGTTTTTTGGATTCCAAGTTGTGTACAGAGAAGGCCGCCGGAAAATCTAATTCCGGCGGCCTTCGTCATGCTGTTTCTACTAATTGCTTTTTCTGCGTTATGCTCCGTCGGCAAAATGCTCATGTACTAAAGTACACTCCGCTTTTGCCTCCGTCGCAAGCCTTGAAAAATCTAATTATTAGAAGCAGCATCATTTTTTGTAGATGCTTATTTATTCTACTGATATACGTCGCCGCCTCCGCTCTTGTGCGTTTCGGCGTGGTTTCGGGTGAGCCTGCGGATGTTGACGTCGGCTCCTCCGCTGGCATTGGCCTTCACGGTATCGGCCTTTCCGCTGAGACTGATGTCGGCTCCGCCGCTGGCCGAGCAGGATATTTTCCCGGTGGCCTCAAGCTCTATGCTGATGTCGGCCCCTCCGCTGGCGTCGAAGTCGGCATCGGTCGTGCGCAGGGCCTTGATTGTGCAATCGGCTCCTCCGCTGGCGCTAACCTTGGTGCTCCCGTTCACGGTCAGGCTGTTGATTTTGACGTCGGCTCCGCCGGAGAGGTCGATGTGGCAATCAGCGTCGCATGTTACCTTCTCGGCAATGAAATCGGCTCCGCCGGAGGCACGGATCTCCCTGAGTCTCGGCGCGGAGACGTGCACCTTGACGCTCCAGCCCTTCCTGTTGAAGAGGTTGAAGCCGTTGAAGTTCGATTTGCGCTTTACGGTGAGTACTCCGGAGCTTACCTCGGTGATGATTTCCTTCAGTATGTCCTCGTCGGCCTCAACCGTTATGGAGTAGGAGGCCGATTCGGTGAAGATGACGTCTATTCCGCCGCTGTTGAATATCGCTTCGAAGGGAGCGGCCTGCCGCGTTTCCTTCTTTACGGCCGCCGGCGATGCTGCGATAGCAACTATGGCTATCAAAATGATGATGTAAAAAGTTTTTGTTTTCATATTATATAATTATTAATCCTATTAAAAGATAGACGAGCAAAGTTAGGAAATGTTGCAGCTCATCTGGATTGCGGCCGTATAAATTGCGAATTACTTACATTTGCCGGAAAAACGAAGCTATATGACAAGCAACAATATCACCATCAGCGGCGAGCCGGGCAGCGGCAAGAGCTCGGTTACTGCAATCCTCCGTAGAGAGCTGGGGTTCGAGGTAGTCTCGGTGGGCCTCATCCAGCGCGAGATGGCCGCAAGCCTGAACATGAGCGCGGTGGAATTTAACCGCTACATGGAAACCCACCCCGAGCTCGACCACGAATGTGACCGCCGCGTGGCCGAGCTGGGCCGCAGGCAGGGCATCATCTTCGATTCGAGGATGGCCTGGCGCTTTGTTCCCCATTCCTTCAAGGTTTTCCTGACGGTGGAGGAGCATATTGCAGCCAAACGGATCTTCGGGGACACAAACCGTATAGGCGAAAGCTTCGATCACATCGAGGAGGCCGTGAGCAAGATACGCGAAAGGCGCGACAGCGAGCGATTGAGGTTCAGGATGCAGTACGATGCAGACCTTGCGGATTTCGGCAACTACGATCTGGTGGTGGATACCTCCGAATCGTCTCCGGCCAGGACAGCCGCCTGCATACTCGATAACTACTACCTGCACTCGGAGCAAAAGCCCTACCGACGGCTATGGCTCGGAAACCAGGCGGACATCGAATAGCACCGACTTATTATTAACTTATAAATATTGATACCATGAAAGCACTAAAACAGTTTATCTCGATTTTGATCGTAGCCCTTGCGGCAGCAGCCGCACATCATGCACATGCAGAGGAAGGCAAGCCTATGCGGCTTGCAGTTGCCGGAATATCCCACGGACATCTGGCCGAGGTGGTCAACCGTATCGGCCGCGGCGACTTTGTTATCGTCGGAGTATTTGAAGCCGACCGTGATTTGAGGGAGCACAACCGGCTGCGCGACAAGCTTGCCCCCGAACTCTTCTACGGCAACCTGGAGCGGATGCTGGACGACACCAAGCCGGAGGCGGTTGTGGCCTACGGCTCCATATACGATCACCTGAGCGTGGTCGAAGCCTCTGCCCCGCGAGGCATCCATGTGATGGTGGAGAAGCCTCTGGCGGTAAGCGTTGCCCACGCCGAGCGCATGGCGGAGCTCGCCCGCAAGCACAGCATCCATCTGCTCACAAACTACGAGACCACATGGTACGCAACGAACCACGAGGCCTTCCGGCTGACGGACAGCCGGGCCATAGGCAGCGTCACCCGCATCAACGTGTACGACGGCCATAAGGGCCCGATAGAGATTGGCTGCTCAAAGGAGTTCCTCTCCTGGCTAACCAATCCCGTAGGCAACGGCGGAGGCGCGGTGATGGACTTCGGTTGCTACGGCGCCAATCTTGCCACCCGCATCATGAACGGAGAGAAGCCCCTGAAAGTACATGGAGTCCTGCTCCAGCAGAAGCCGGACAAATACCCGCTGGTCGACGACGATGCTACAATACTTTTGCAATATCCCAATGCCGTCGTACAGATCATGGCCTCGTGGAACTGGCCCATGAATCGCAAGGATATGCACATCTACGGCTCTCAGGGCTATATCTATCAGGATACGCCCAATTCCATGCGCATCTACCTCGACGGCAAGGAGCGGACGGAGAATCCGCCAGCCTTGCAGGCTCCCTACAATGATTCGTTCCTGTATCTGAAGGCAGTTGTCCGCGGCGAGATCGGCCTGAAGCCAACCGACCTCTCGGCTTTAGAGAACAACGTCACGGTGGTGCGAATCCTTGAGGCGGCCGTCAGGAGTTCGCAGCAGGGGAGCCCGGTGATACCCTGAGCGCATATCCCTTCCCGCTTACCGATACTATCTCCGCTCCCGGATCGTTCCGCAGAGCTTTGCGCAAGTACGTCACCTGAACATTCAGGGCAAGTGAATTGGCATGGGATACATTTCCCCATACGGCAGCGAGTATCGCCTCCCGCGAGACCGTTTCGTTGAGCCGCACGGCCATCATTCGCAGTATGTCGGCCTGGCGGGAGGTTATGAGCGTCTTGCTGTTGCCCGTGCGCAGCTCGTTGGCGTCGTAGTCGAAGTAGGTGGATGCAAAAACGATGGCTTCGCTGCCCGGTGCAAGCTCCGTTTCGAAGCGTTCGCGAATGCGTGCGAGCAGCTCTTCGGGATAGAAAGGCTTGGCGAGATAGTCGTTGCCCCGCAAGCCGAATCCCGTAAGGCGATCGGACTTGTCGGAGCGGTCGGACAGGAAGAAGATGAGCGTATGCTTGTCCGATCGGCGTATGCGCTCGGCCACCTCGAAGCCGTTGAGGCCTGGCATGTTCACGTCGAGCAGCACCAAGTCCGGTTTGATCTGCGCGAAGAGCTCGGCGGCGTTCAGTCCGTTGCCGGTGTAGGTGACGTCGTACCCCTCACGCTCCAGGAAGCGCTTGATGAGGAGCGAGTACTTCAGGTCGTCGTCGGCGAAGAGTATTTTCAGGGCTTTCATGGGTCACTGCGGGAATATCAGCTGCATGACGGTGCCTTCTCCGGGCCGGCCGGATAGAACAAGCCGTCCGCGATGCGCTTCGGTTATCAGCTTCACGTAGCTCAGTCCGAGTCCAAGCCCCGGCAGCTTGCTGTCGGGCAGGTTTGAGGCCCGATAGAACTTGTCGAACACCTTCTTCTGCTCGGCAACGGGTATTCCGATGCCATTGTCCGTAACGGAGATGCAAATCTCCTTGCCGCGGCTTTCGGCCTTCACGGCAATGCGTACCTCCCGGCCGGAATACTTCAGCGAGTTCTCTATAAGGTTGCTCAGCATGTTGGCCAGATGCACAGGGTCGGCCTCAATCATCTCCGCTTCCGGAGCGATGTCTATGTCTATGCGCACCTCCTTGCCGGCGGCTGCGAGCGGCCTTAGCCGTACCAGCTTCTCGACGAGCTCCCGCAAATTGAAGCGCGAGAGCTGAAGGGGAGTAGTCTCGCTGTCGGTACGGATAATGTCCTTGAGCTTGTTCAGGTAAACCGACAGGTTGTCGATCTCGAACATGGAGTCGTGCACCACCTGCCGGGTAGCGTTTTCGTCGCTACGCATCTCGCGGTCGCCCAGGAAAGCGATGAAGGTCTTAAGGGTTTGCACCGGCCGCTTCAGCTCGTGAATCATGGTATTGACGAAGTTCTCGCGGAGCTCGCCGAGTTTCTTCTGCTTCAGAATCGTCTTGATTTGGAACATGAGGCAGCCGGTGAGCAGCAGAACCAGGCCTAAGGCTATGGCCAGCTGAAACGCCATACGGCCGAAGATGGGATGCGGCGGTATTGCCACACGGATAAGGACCCCTTTGTGCTCCATAGGGCTGTATGCATAGCTTACCGCCAGCTCCGGGCGGAGCAGCCCTCCGGTCTTTTCCCAGTGCGAGATGTAGCTGAGACTCGAATCGGCCTGCGTCCAGGCTTCCGTTGTATACTTCAGGGAGGGCATGTCGGCAGTCAGGATGGAGTCGAGCAGGGCGGGACCGAAGGGCACGAAGGATTCGGTTACGGCTCTGCGAATGTTCCTCTGGAGCTCATCGTCCGACATGCTGTGCGGAGAGGTGATGGAGAAGTTCATTATGCGGCGTCCTACATCGGCTGCAAGCTCCCGGCCGGCCGAATCCGAAAGATGAGGCAGTGAGATGCCCGGACTGTCGATAGGCATCTTCATCGAAAAGGAGAATATCGTGGCGGCATGCCCGGATGCAGTCGCAGCAGAATCCGTAATGGCCGTATTGCGCTGCATCATGATTGAGAGCGGCCGTTTGTCGGCTGCCTTCCGCAGCTCATATTCCTGCTCGCAGGCAGCCAGAATCCGTGCAGCCGTATCCTCGGCATAAGTATCAATAACATATTTATACTGATTGTAGAGCCAATAGCACTGTACTCCTATCGCAAGCGCGGCCGATATAAGCGAAAGCGCCCAAACGATTCTTATTCTTCGTTCCATATTCTCATAATAATTTGTGCGGGCAAAGATAAGCCGGAAAAGGATTAATGCGATTTCCCCTAAATTCTTTGCCCTGCTGCCCTCTCAAAATCGCTTTTTGCTGCGAAAAACGGATTCGACATAATAACAAGTGTCATTGGCTTGCGAAAAACGGATTCGGCAAAATGACAAATCTCATTGGCTTGCGAAAAACAGATTCGGCAGAATGACAAATCTCATTGGCTTGCGAAAAACAGATTTGAAAGAATGACAAATGTTATTGGCTTGCGAAAAACAGATTCGGCAGAATGACAAATGTTATTGGCTTGCGAAAAACGGATTTGAAAGAATGACAAGTGTTATAAGCTTGCGAAAAACGGATTCGGCAGAATGCGATTTCAGGAGGGCTTCGGCTGGGAAAAATGAGGCTGTTGCGATGCGGCATAGCTTTGCGGAGAAGCGGATTGCCCCGTCAAAGGGCTTCATTTGCCGGCGCATATATTGTCCGAGCCGCCGAGAAGTTTTGCCGGCTTGAATCGGAGGGCATCTGTGACGAACTGAAATGCCTCTGCCCTGCGGGGGCGGGAATGAGCCTCCATGAAGGTTCGGATATTTCAATAACTTTGCGAACGATCAAATTGCAGGCCCAATGAGGCCGGATGTATATTTACTAATTCAATAATCCCGTATCATGCAAAACACATCACGAAGAACATTTATCAAGCAAACAACAGCAGCCGGCGTAGCTCTGAGCCTCGGCGGCATGAATCTCAGCGCACGCAGCTATGCCAATATTGTCGGCGCCAATGAGCGCATCCAGGTGGCCGTCATGGGAACCAACGGACGCGGAGCCGTCATGGCTCAGCTTTTCCAGCAAGCAGGGCAGGCCAATGTAGCCTACGTTTGCGATGTCGACGAAGCAGCCTTAGCCAAGGGCGTGAAGGCAGTGACCGGAGCCGGCGGCAGCCCAAAGACCGAGAAGGACATCCGCAAGCTGCTTGCCGACAAGAACCTCGACGCCCTCTACTATGCCACCCCCGACCACTGGCATGCAGCCGCAGCCGTTATGGCCTGTCAGGCCGGCAAGCACGTTTACGGCGAGAAGCCCTGCGGGCATAATCCGCGCGAAGGCGAGCTGATGACGGCCGCCGCCCGCAAGTACAACCGCATAGTTCAGATAGGCGCACAGCGGCGCTCCTGGCCGGGCGTCATAGAGGCTATCAGGGAGCTGCAGGGCGGAGCGATAGGGAAGGCTTATTTTGCTCGCGGATGGTATACCAACAGGCGCAGCTCGATAGGTACGGGCAAAACGGCTCAGCCTCCCTCCGGGCTCGACTTCGACCTGTGGCAAGGGCCCGCTCCGCGGCGCAGCTTCCGCGACAATCTGGTTCACTACAACTGGCACTGGTTCTGGCATTGGGGAACAGGCGAGGCCCTGAACAACGGTACGCACGAAATCGACCTCATACGCTGGGGCCTTGGGGTGGATTATCCCACGCAGGTAAGCTCCGAAGGCGCCCGCTTCGCCTTCAAGGACGACTGGGAATGTCCCGACACTCAAATCATCAACCTTCAGTTCGGCAACGACTGCCTCGTTACATGGGAAGGCCGCAGCTGCAACGGACGCCACTCCGAGGGAGCCGACCGCGGCGTTGTGTTCTACGGCTCCGAAGGTTCGCTCGAAACGGGGCACAACGGCTACCGCATCTTCGACCGGCAGAACAAGCTCGTCAGGGAAGTAAGCTCCAAGGACGTGATTGACGGCACCAACGCGGCCAGCCCTGCGGCCCGGCTCGATGCTATTCACATTGCCGACTTCCTCGATGCCGTAAGGAACAACCGACGCCCCAGCGCCGACGTGGCCGAGCTGCATAAAAGCACCGTCCTTGTTCAGCTCGGCAACATTGCATGGCGCACTGGCGAACGCTTAGCCATAGACCCCTCCGACGGCCATATCCTAAACTCGACTGGCGCGCAGGCCTTGTGGTCGCGCAGCTACGAGCCCGGTTGGGAGATCAGCGTCTGAGCCTCGGCCGCCGAATGTGTCAAAAGCCCTTCACGCTCGAACATAGGTCATTCCCGCGAAGGCGGGAATCTCCGATCGAGAGCTGGGACGATTGTATGTATTTTTATATGATACAAATACATTCGTCCCGTTTTTCGATCGGA
>JAITGS010000067.1 GCA_031280435.1 Tannerellaceae bacterium
GAGCTTATTTTTTTTGGGCGAAGGCCCTCGACGGCAGCGGCGAGCTTATTTTTTTTGGGCGAAGGCCCTCGACGGCAGCGGCGAGCTTATTTTTTTTGGGCGAAGGCCCTCGACGGCAGCGGCGAGCTTATTTTTTTTGGGCGAAGGCCCGTGCTGTCGTCGGGACAGATATTTTTTTAACCGAAGCTCCACGACGGCAGCGGGACGGATAATTTTTTTAACCGAAGCTCCACGACGGCAGCGGGACGGATAATTTTTTTAACCGAAGCTTCCCGACGGCAGCGGGACGGATAATTTTTTTAACCGAAGCTTCCCGACGGCAGCGGGACGGATAATTTTTTTAACCGAAGCTCCACGCCGGCAGCGGCGAGCTTATTTTTTGGGGGTTTTGTCGTATGCAGGAGGCTCGTAGAGGTTCAGAATTTTGAACCTCATATTTTTTTGAGGGTATTTCTTGTGGTGCGTGTGTAGAGACGCGATGCATCGCGTCTCTACGGGCTTGGGCACGGCAGACGTTGCATCAAAGGTCATTCGACCGCCCATGCAGGAGGCTCGTAGGGGTTCAGAATTTTGAACCTCATATTTTTTTGAGGGTATTTCTTGTGGTGCGTGTGTAGAGACGCGATGCATCGCGTCTCTACGGGCTTGGGCATGGCAGACGTTGCATCAAAGGTCATTCGACCGCCCATGCAGGAGGCTCGTAGGGGTTCAGAATTTTGAACCTCATATTTTTTTGAGGGTATTTCTTGTGGTGCGTGTGTAAAGACGCGATGCATCGCGTCTCTACGGGCTTGGCCACGGCAGACGTTGCATCAAAGGTCATTCGACCGCCCATGCAGGAGGCTCGTAGGGGTCGAATATTTTCGACCCGAATCCTGTGGCCGCGGGAATGACCTGCTTTGCGAGCGCAACCTCCTTTTTGACACCCTACATATTTTACATACACTCCCCATATTTTGCAGCCTTCTTGCGGGGTGCGGGGCGCGGTGAGCAGCCAATTCAGGGAAAAACTTTCAGCTGATTTGCGATTTGCCTTATATAGTTGCAACGGGCTTTGAGCTGCCGGAAATGCGGAATGAGGCAATGATTTCGCCAATTTGGATTTTCATTGCCGCTTTGGAGGCCGATCAGGGCTTGGATAGCCGAAATGGGCCGAATTACATTTGTGCGTTTTAGCAATAAGCGAAATACACAGATTAATGTTCAACTCTCAAATGAAAATGCTACACATAACATGAAACGACAACCGGCATTACTTATCAAACCAACAATCCTGCCGCCTGCTGAGGTGCATCAGGATAAAAGCTCCCAAGGGCTACGCTCTTTTTGGGTATACTTTTTTTTGACTCTCTTTCTTCTTGCTCCCGCAATGGCCTATTCGCAGTTTTATTACGGTGCAACCGGCGCAGGGGCCGATCATGATTTCACGCTGCACGGCTCGGCAATGTATTATCAGGAGCATGCCGCCCTGCTGACGAATCAAAACAACCAGCTCGGATACATGCTGCTCAATCGCTCCTTCGCTTCGGATAAGGGAGTGACTGTTGAGTTCGACTTCAAGCAATACGGCAATCCCGCCTCCGGCTTGGGCGACGGCATGGTGGTATTCCTCATAGACGGCGAGCCCTCAGGCTTCACGCAGGGAGGAGCCAAAGGCGCCGGCCTCGGCTTTACCGACGAATGGAGCGGCTCGGCCTATACCGGCCTCGGAGCCAAGCCTACCTATCTGGGCGTCGGCCTCGGAAGGCAGGGAGTTTTTGCAAGCAATCTGGGCGGCACATCGGGCAATCGTAGCGGAACGGGAGGCATAGCGTCGCCTGCGCTAAACAGCTTTGCCCTGCGAACCGGAAGTGTGGTCGATAGCCGCAAGTACTTTTACTTGGCTTCTACCGGCGCGCAAAATCCGGTTATAGCCTATGGAACGAATATGAACTATCGACCGCTGGATGGCACTTACTACCGCCGATACCGGGTGGAATTTAAGCCTAACGGAACCGGCTTTATAGTTACGGTTTCAGCACTTGGAAGCGCCGGGGCGGCCGATTATTCGTCGCCTGTGCTTACCTACGATTATTCCGACCTCAACGGCTCGCTCGACCAGTCGGCTTTCCGGGCCAGGCCGGCAATCATGTCGGTAGGCTTCATCGCTGCCAGCCCGTCGGGCCGGAAGTCGTACACCGAGGTTCGCAACGTTGTTGTCCGTACGCCCGGCGACTTGTGGGTCAAGAGGGTGATGCCCGACTGCGTCGACGCCGCCTCGCCGGTAGTGACCAGCATAGTAAACAACGGCAGGGCTGTGCCGGGCATAGAGGTGCACGATACGCTGCCGGCAGGATTTGTTCCGCGCAGCCCTCAGATAATAGGCGGCAAATTTGCCGTCACTCCGACCTCCACTCCGGCGAGCGGAGGCCGCACTGCTTACTACTACAAGGTGGACGCTCCGCTGCGCTCCTCGGAGATAAAGGTGATATGGCCGGGGCGATATGCCTCGATTCCGTCCGGCGGAGTTTATAATACCTCGGTGCGGATTACTCCTCCGGGCGGCACAAGCGATTCGGACCTGAGCGATAACTACTCCGCTGTTTCCGGCACGGGCAGCTTCCTTATTCCCGTCACTCCCGACGAGCCTAATACCATTACGGTTCTGAGGCCCGGCCTGCCGCCCACCTTTGAGGTTGCAGCGAACTCGGCCCTCTCGCTCAACTGGGAGTATTCGCTTGATAACGGCAACACATGGATATTCGAAGGCATCAATGCCGAGACCTATACGGCTCCGGAGCCGCTCAGCTACCTGAAGTCACTGCTGGTTCGATGCACGGCCAACTGGGCGAGCGGCACATGCCAGCAGAAGTCATTGCTTTTCCGATGCGTTGCCGCTCCGGACAACGTGGTCGACCCTTCGCTCTGTACATCGCCTCCCTCTCCCATGGTATTTAATATCCGCGAAATAGCCCGCTCGCCGGGCGGCCCCAACGTCAGCCCGCTCAGCACTCCGGTTATAGGCGATATAGACAGCGACGGCGAGACGGAGATAATAGTATTCAAAGGACAAAGCGCTACAAATTGGGCGCCTTATGATTATATCCTGATTTACGGATACAGGAAGCAGCCGGCAGGGCTTTACCATAAGTACAGCATAGACGTGAGAAACACCGGTTTCTTTCCATTCGACAGGATAGCAATAGCCAAAGTAGACGGCAGCAATTACGCATCCTTATTCTATGCCGACGGGCAGGGGAAGATTAGGAAATACGAGTTTGCCGACAGCCTTAATTCCTCCATCACCTATCCGTCGGCAACATCCTGGGTTGCCAAATGGACTACGGCCGACCTGCTGGGCGGAAATTTATGGCACAGCTCCGTATCGCCGAATGTTGTCGACATAGCAGGCAACGGCCGAACGCAGGTTGTGTACAACGACAAGATAATTGATACAAGGTCGGGCAATATAATTGCCGACGGCAAGATGATTCCTGCCGGCCTGAATTACAACTGGGCCTACACCTTCGGCCGGGGCGGTCACCGGGACGAAAACACTAACGGAGCTTACATGTCGGTTCCGGTACTGATCGATATAGACAACGACGGCATTAAGGAGGTTGTGGCAGGCAACTGCGTTTACGGCGTCACACTTGTCGACTTCGACAATGCAAGCACAGCCAATAAATACTTCCTGAAGCAAAAGGCCAGGCCCACCACTCCGGATCGCTACGAGATACGCGAAGGCTTCACGGCCGTGGCCGATCTCGACCTCGACGGACAGCTCGAAGTTATAGTTACAGGTACAATAGAGCCGGCAGGCAATCTCCCCGGAGAAAACTTCTCCAGCGGAACCGAGGGCTTCCTCTACGTTTGGGATCCGCGCACCGGAGCCGTGCTTAACAGCAATCAGCTTGCCCGCGGATCGGGCTTCAACAGGCAGGGAACTCATGGCGGTCCGTCGAGGCCCTTCATAGGCGACGTCGATGGCGACGGCCTGCCGGAGATTTCATTCTCCAGCGCCCTCAAGCTGCATTGCTTCCGCTTCGACACCATAACGCGCCGGCTGGAGTACAAGTGGACGGGCCTTTCGACTACCGACAAAACCATGACGACTAACGACCGTTCCGCATCCACCACCCTTACCATGTTCGACTTTGCGCACGACGGCAAGCAGCGCCTCATCTATCGCGACGAAGAGAAGCTGCACATCATCGACGCTTCCGGAACTACGCCAAGCCTCACCACCATTGCGAACGTATTCAGCTACACCGGCAACGAATATCCGGTTGTGGCCGACGTAAACGGCGACGGAGCTGCCGAGATTATAGTTACCGGAGGTACCACCAATAACGCCGCGGGACATAGCCAGGGCTACGTGATGATATTAGCATCCAACGGCCGCCCCTGGGCGCCTGCCCGCAAGGTATGGAACCAGTCGGCCTACAACTCCATCAACGTGAACGACGACCTCACCATCCCGCAGCATGCCATAAGCCCGGCGCAAACATTCCTCTCCGTTAGCCATACTACCGGCAATGATACCATACTGCGCCCGTACAACGGCTTCCTGATGCAGCAGGGCCCGCTCGATCACAGCGGCAGGAATGTTTGGATCACCCCCGACGCCAGCATCAAGGTCTTCAATATCATCTACGCCACAGACCAGCTCACCCTCAACCTTGAGATAGAGAACAAAGGCAGCGAAGCGCTCGTTTCACCTCTTTATATAGCCATATACAGGAACGGCGCCGTATTCCAGACTGCAACCTTGGATGAAACCGTATATCCGGGCGAGACGAAAACGAAGTCTATCGTTATGCCCTTAGCAGGAACCTTACTCACCGATGCGTTCACCCTCACCCTCAACGACCGCGGCGACGGACAGGGATGGGTGCAGCTCGAGTGCAACTACGACAACAACAGCAAGGGCTTCCGGCGAGTGATGGGAGCCGACGACGCCGCAACCGTGCAGGCCTGGCATACCATAACGATAGACGCCCTGGCCAACGACGGATTCACCACACTGCCGCCAACGCTCAGCCTCTGCGACTCGGTGATACTCGCTCCGCGCAACGGCGACCTCATGTGCATAGGAACAGGCCCCGGCGCCAAGTTCATATATAAGAATACGGGGACGACCAACCTCTCGCCCGGCGAGCCCATAGACTCCTTCCGCTATCGCATAAGGCCGGCGGGAGTAGCAGTAGTGCATAACCCTACCGTATACATCTACATCCTGCAGGATGAGAACGGCGGGAACGCCTGCTCCGGCCCGATTTATACAGCCAAGCTCAAGGTGGCCCCGTCCGGAACCAAGTTCGACTGGCATGATGCGCCGACGGGAGGAAGCCTGCTTGCGGCCAACACCAACACGCTCGACATACCGGCCGCCTCCTTCGTCGACGAATACTGGAAAGGCTGGATATATCCGTACAACGTAGGCACTGCCGCCAGGCCATGGAACCTCGCCGGAGGATTCCCGCGCGGCGAGCTCTCCGTGCATACCGCCGGCATCAGCGAGCAAATGCGATGGACGGGACATATAGACAACAACTGGAACAATCCCGGCAACTGGGTAGTGGTCCACAACCGCAGCGAATCGCCCGTGAGCTATGCGCCCGGCCTCTGCACTGACGTCACCATCCCCGCGAGCGTAAATAACTTCCCGGAGCTGACCGATACCGCCCGGTGCAATAACATACTTATGCTCGACCGGGCCATGCTCAAGAACCCGCATGTGCTGAAGTATACGGCGGCATCGGTGGAGATAAAGCTGAAGGCTCCGGAGCGCGATCGCTTCGTGATGTGGTCGGCTCCTCTGAAGGCGATCTACTCCGGCGACTATCATTACCGGCAGGGCAACACACTCGCCGGCGATGCCTTCATGAATCTCTTCCAGATAAACAATCCGGATCCCGGGCATGGCTCGGCCGTAGTCAACAGGTTTACCTCCACTTTCGCCAATCCCAACGCAGCGCTACCGCTCGGCACAGCCTTCAGCCTGAAGGTCGTCAGCAGCACCGTCACCCGCGACAGCCTGCTGCGCTTCCCGAGCAGCGAAACGGGATACGCCAATCCTCCCGCACCTACGCCGACGCTCGACCGCACGGGAGCCGGACGCTTCATCACCGACGGCTATGAGCAGGAGATATTCAACCTGACCGTATCCGGCAGCCTTGCCGGAGCAAGCCTGGTGCAGGTGGTTAATCCCTACATGGCCTACCTCGACATGACCTCCTTCCTGGGCAACGCCGACAACAGCAACCTCATCTCCAACGGTTATTATATCTGGGACGGAGAGGTGGGCAGCAGCTTGCTGGCCCACGCCTTTGCCAATGCGGAAGGCGACCAGAACAACCGCATCGTAGCCAGCTCCGCCATATCGCTCACCACATCGCCCGGATACATCGCACCGCTGCAATCATTCTTCGTGGTGAGGAAAAATACGGCCGGCACGCTGGGGAGCCTGAAAATGTCGCGAGCCTGGACAACCACCAAGCCTGTCGATTCCTACACTCTGCGCTCCTCAATAAAGTCGGGCGGAGTGCTGAACATCATCCTCTCCGGAGCGAACAAACAGGCCGGAGCCGCCCTCATTTACGAACCAGGAACAACCAACTTTGCAACCGACAAGATAGACATGCCGGCTGTTACATACACAATAGATAACGAAGTCCCCCTCTCTGTTTACACTTTCTCGGCTAACCTCTCCCCACTGATGATCAACGCCAGCTCAAGCTTCGACATGCTCCCCGTCGGCCTCGGACTGATAGCCCAAGAGCCGGGCGAGTACAGCCTCAGCTTCGAAGGCCTGTATAACTGCGGATACGACGTGACCCTGGCCGACCTCGCCCTCGACAAGCGCATAGAGCTCAAATCCGCCTCAGGCGAGTACAGCTTCACCCTGGCAAGGCCCCACGGCTCCACGTCAATAGAGGTGAACGACCGCTTCAAACTCTACCTGAAGTATACGGGCAACGGAATTATAAGTGCAGCGGAAGACGTCAAGGCATCGCCGCTCAGAGTAAGGTCGGAGGCCGGATATATTAATGTATCGGCCGGCGGACAAACCATAAGCTCGCTGCAGGTATACGACGCATACGGCCGCACTGTATATAGCTCCATGAACTCCGCCGGCGCGGTCAGAATTCCCGTTGCCGGCGGAATATATTTAGTGAAGGCCGGGCTCGGAAACGAACAAACGGTAACAAGAGTATTCGTCAAATGATGTTGAACCATCTGCTTTATATCATTCCTTATTCTATGGTGGTGAAACCGACCGGCATTTGTGTGCCGGTCGGTCACCATAAAGCAGTAATACATTAGAGCAAGCCTGATAATAGATATACTTACGCCAAATTTACCTATGTGTTAGCAGAGGCCGGAGAGGAATAGCAAAGCAGCTCTCCGGCCCGTTTTTTTGGGGGCGGCATGGATTGATGCGTAAATGCTCAAAATATGGGGTTCGAAACATCGGGCGAATGTGTCAAAAGGCAATTCAGCCTGCCCAAATAGGTCATTCCCGCGAAGGCGGGAATGACCCGCTTTTTTAATCGAATCCAATTTGCATGAATTACCTTTTGACATGGCCCCATATTTTGAACCCCATATTTTGAACCCTCAAAATAAAATGCACGCGATTGGTTTTCTTTATTAAAGCGACATACTTATAGCTGAAATCAATGCCTCCTTCTTCTTGCAGGAGGCTCCAAAAATTTTTTCCGGAGGCTCCTTCTTCTTGCAGGAGGCTCCAAATTTTTTTCCGGAGGCTCCTTCTTCTTGCAGGAGGCTCCAAATTTTTTTTCCGGAGCCTCCTTCTTCTTGCAGGAGGCCCCAAATTTTTTCTCCGGAGGCTCCTCGACGGAAAAGGAGGTGCCCGTTTCTCGACATTTCCCTGCTGTCGCCATAGCGCTTGTTCAAAATATATATTTGTTAGCCCTGCCCAAACAGGCAGGAATTGCTTTTGAACGGCCTGCTCCCGGAAGGCGTTTTCTTGAGTATTGTCCTGAACTTTTTAGGGGAAACGCCCATATTTTGTTCAACAAAAAGCAGACCTTTGCGACTTAGATTAATTAAAAATGGAAGTCAAAAACGATATTTTCACTGTCAGGCATAACAGCGCCCCGCTCGCCAAAGGATGCGCGCTCATTGCCGAGCCTTTCATGAAAGGCTTTTGTTTCCGGCGAGCCGTTGTTCTGCTCGCCGAGCACAGCAGCGTTTCAACTCTGGGACTTGTGCTGAACAAGCCGCTGCACATTATGCTTAATGAGATTTATCCTTCTATGAATTTCGCCTATCCGCTTCCGCTTTTTATAGGCGGGCCGGTGCAGCCCAAGCGCTTGTTTTTTGTTCATACTCTGGGCGATATTATTCCGGGTGCGAAAAAGATAAGCGACAGCTTGTATATAGGCGGGAACATGCACTATGTGTTTACTCATTTACGGAAACGGGAGGATGCCATTCCTTCGGTGAAGTTCTTTGCAGGCTATTCGGGCTGGATTCCCAATCAGCTGAAGGCGGAAGTTGACGAAGATTCCTGGCTGGTCAGCCGGCTCTCGGTCGATAATATCATGACGGCTAACGACGAGAATTTCTGGCAAAGTTCCCTCGCGGCCATGGGGAGGAAGTACCAGATTTGGTCGCACTATCCAACGACGCCGCGGCTCAACTGAGCCGGTTCTAAGAGAAGCCGTAACGCAAACGAAGCGCAATGCCCCTCCGTCGGGTATTGCGCTTCGTTCTGTGTGTGTGCGGTTATATTATATATGTGAAAGCCGGGCGGGCTACGGCGTGCTGTATCTGTTGGTGATAACCGACAGCTGCATGCTGCCCGCATCCTTCCGCAGCCTCAGAGTTGAGGGCCGCAGATAGTTGCTGACCGTTGCCGAGGTGCCGGTTTCGTAGCCATAGCTGTCGGTTTGCATGCTGCGCTCTATGGGCACCACGAGGAGGTTGAGCTCTTCGAGGTCGGGCTGCGTCGCCATGTAGAAGCTCAGCATGTTGGATATATTCCCGAAGGTATATTCCGTTAGTACGGTCTGCGCGGTGGAGGCGAAGGTTGTCACAAGGTTGTCCACCTTGTTGTCTCTGAAGAAATATTGCAGCGAATCTTCGGGAATGAGCATCAGGTAGGCCGGCGGTGCGAGGGCGTACTGCCAGTCTTGCTGCGGCATTACCGAGAGGGAGAAATAGGCGTCGTTGATGTGTCGCTGGCGTCCCTTGATGGTGCTGAATATTTCTTTGGTGGGGATGGTGATGCGTGTGTATACTCCTGCCGGGGTCTTGATGTAGGTGAATTCGTCGCTGGGCTCGAGCAGGTGCGACAGCTCGGTGTTGCGGAAGCGGTTGAGCTGTATGACGTCTTCGGTAACGTAAAAGGCCTCGGCGGTGTTGTACGTCGTATCGGCTCCGGTGGAGGAGCTCACGCCCGTGTAGCGGTAGTAGAGCAGCAGGCGCGTATCGGTGATGACCAGTATGTTTCCGCTGCCGTAGGTGTTAGTCACGTACAGTCCGGGGAAGAACTTGTTGAAGGTTTGCTGGGTGGCGAAGGCCGCAGGGTTGTTGACTGTTTCATCGTAGAAGGCTTGTCCGAGCGATTGCGGGAGGCGTATCCTCAGGTGAGTGTTATATGCTCCGGTGCCGGTGAGCTGCCAGAGCGAGTCCGAGACGGTGAAGTCGCGCGGGGTATAGCTGATGCGTCCGAGCGGCTGCCGGATATCGGCATAGCTTTCCGGGTTATAGTTGGTGTAGAAGTTGCCTTCGAGCTGTTTCGTGAGCGGATAGACCGTGGCCTCCATAGGAGCGAGCGAGTCGCCTATCCACTTCCCGCGCTCATAGAAGAGCACAACGTCTATGGAGTCTACAATGCCGTCGACCGGCGTATGCCTGAAGCGGAATTCGTCCTGTGCATAGAACTGGCAGAAGAAGTCGGCCTTGAGTGTGCCGTACATAGGGTCGGAAAAGTCGCCGAGCAGCCCGTAGTATGCCTTGGCGTAAACGGAGTCGAGCGCTACGGTGGAGGCCTTCAGCATGAAGGTATCGCTGTATACAACGGCTTTATCGCTTTCGGGCTGAATGCTTGAGCCTACGTATCCGGCCTCATTGCAGGCCGCCAGAAGGCAGGCCGCTGCGATGACATACAAAAGGGAAAGGAGTTTCATGTGTCCTGTGGGATTTATTTTTTTATTATACGATCGTAGAAAGTATTCACGCTGTCTATATAGCCGCTCTGGAAGCCCTGATACGGCAGTACCGGCTTGCTTTTGAGCTGCGATATGACGGCTTGCAGCTCCGGGCGTATGGTTTCGCTGCCCTGTATGACGCCGTCGGCCATGCTGATGGCGAGCTTGGATAGCTCTATGAAGCCGGCGTTTTTCTTCAGCTCGCTCAGGTCGCGATCGGTTGCGCCGTCTATCTTCAGCTTCTTGATTACGTCGGCCCTCAGCGGGCTCTGGAACTCGTCGTCGTAAACGGAGTACACAATCTTGGAGTCTTTCAGGCAGGGATCGTCGGCATACATCCGTTTGCGATAGAGGACGGCCAGGGCCGCAAACCATCCGTGGCAGTGGATGAGGTCCGGAATCCAGCGCAGCTTCTTGATGGTTTCCAGCACGCCCCTGACGTAGAAAATGGAACGCTCGTCGTTGTCCTCATATTCATTGCCGGCATCGTTCCTGACGGTGCCTTTGCGCTGGAAAAAATCTTCGTTATCTATAAAATATACCTGCATTCTTGCGGACTGTATGGAGGCTACTTTAATTATGAGGGGATGGTCCGTATCATCTATTATAAGATTCATGCCGGAGAGGCGAATAACCTCGTGCAGCTGGTTGCGGCGCTCGTTGATGTTTCCAAACTTCGGCATGAAGGTTCTTATTTCACGTCCGCGCTCCTGTATACCTTGCGGCAGGTTTCTTCCTATGAGTGATATGTTGCTTTCCGGAAGATAGGGGGCTATTTCTTGTGTGATAAACAAAACTCTTTTAGCATCCATTGATTATATATATTTTTTCTTTTAAAAACGCCACAAAGATAATGTTTTTTTTCGAGATTAGCCTGCGGGCCGCTCCACGACGCAGTAGTATGAGGATTGGCGCCGGCAGGGCCTCTGCTTTTTGCCTTATCGGATACCGATAAATTCCATAATGCGCCGCAAGTGTCGTGTTCAAAATGTAGAGACGCGATGCATCGCGTCTCTACACACAACAGCCCGCACGCTCGAACAATAGGAGGCTGAATGTGTCAAAAGGTAATTCGGCCCGCCCAAATGTGTCAAAAAGGAGGTTGCGCTCGCAAACCAGGTCATTCCCGCGAAGGCGGGAATGACCCATTGTTCGAACGTGAAGGGCTTTTGATGCATCGCCTGCAATGTCCCACCCCCGTAGAGACGCGATGCATCGCGTCTCTACACACGCACCAAAACACATAAGACGCGATTAATCGCGTCTCTACATTTTTGAACACATTTACTTTTGCGGTATTACAATCAGATGTACAATTAGTATATTTGAAAAGAGAGTTGTGGTGAACTAATTTTGACACTAAGCTCTTATGCTTATGGGCCGAATCAGACTACAACTC
>JAITGS010000069.1 GCA_031280435.1 Tannerellaceae bacterium
GAGTTGTAGTCTGATTCGGCCCATAAGCATAAGAGCTTAGTGTCAAAATTAGTTCACCACAACTCTCTTTTCAAATATACTAATTGTACATCTGATTGTAATACCGCAAAAGTAAATGCATCAAAAGGAAAGCAGCCTGCCCAAACAGGTCGTTTCCGGAATGTAGAGACGCGATGCATCGCGTCTCTACGCACAACGGCCCAAACAAATAAGGGTCGAAACTATTCGACCCCTACATGATGGTATTTTGCCGTCCCGGCCTTTTCCGGCATGCCTTCCGGCAAAACGGGCGGCGGGATTTATTTTTCTTTCATGCACTCCGCAAGCCTTGCCGCCAGGCCGACGAATGTGGCGGCGGCAGGACTGTCGCTACGCAGGGCCTCGGGAAGTCCGGCGTCGGCGCTTTCGCAAATACTTTGTATGATAGGGATTTGGGCCAGCAGAGGCAAGCGGCTTTCTGTGGCCAGCAGGCTGCCGCCATCCCTCCCGAACAGATAATACCTGTTGGAGGGAAGCTCCGCAGGGGTGAACCACGACATGTTCTCTATGATGCCGAGGATGGGGACGCCAACTTTTGGGTTTTGAAACATGCTTATGGCTTTGCGGGCGTCGGCAAGGGCTACGGACTGGGGCGTGGTGACTATGACTGCGCCGCTGAGCTTCAGGGTTTGGACAATGGTGAGATGCACATCCCCGGTGCCGGGCGGGAGGTCGACAATCAGGAAGTCGAGAGGCCCCCATGCGGTATTCTCGATGAGCTGGCGGATGGCGTTCGTGGCCATTGCGCCGCGCCATATAAGGGCATCGGCCGGGGCTACAAAGTGGCCTATGGAGAGGTGCCGCACGCCGTGGCTTACAACCGGTTGTATCATATCGCGCCCTCCGGAGTTCTGCGAGACGGGCCGTTCGCCGCCGGAGCTGAACATTATGGGTTGCGAGGGGCCGTACACGTCGGCGTCGAGCAGGCCCACACTGTAATTGCTCCGGGCAAGGGCTATGGAAAGGTTGGCGGCAATGGTGCTCTTACCTACACCGCCCTTTCCTGAGGCCACGGCGATTATGTGCCGCACTCCCTCCATATTGGCGGGGCCGCCGGGGGCCGGGGATGGGGCCGGGGCGGAATAGGGGACAAGATTGATGTTGAGCTTCACCTTCCGGCCGAATTTTTCGGTCAAAACCTGGCGGACGGCGCGGCTAACGGAGCTGCTGAAGGGCGATCCGGCCTTGGTGAACGTAAGCGTGAAGCTTATTGCCAAGCCGTCGATTTGCAGCTCGCTGAGTAGGCCTTCATCTATGATGTTGCTTTTTGTGCCGGGGTAGCGTACGCGCCGCAGGGCCTGGAGGATTTCTTCGGGACTGATCATTTTTGTATGGGGGGTTAAAGATCGTTTGCGTTTGGGAGTGATATGTTGGAAAAATGGGGTGGGGGAGCATTGCGCTTACCGCGTCCGTAGCTGCGGTAGATGTCCCACTCGATGTCGACCTGAGGCTCTACGTACTGCCTGCGTTCCTCGCAAACGAAGCTGAGGTACTTGATGCTGAGGCCGCGATCTATCCATTGCTGCTCGTAGAATGTGCGGATGGAGAGTAGTCCGTCGGCCTGGGTGGAGCGATAAAGGTCCTCGGTTTGGCTCAGCACGTTTAGCCGGTTGGCTTTTGCCATCTCAAGGGTGTACGAATAAAGGAATCTACTGTCTGTTTTGAGATGGATGAGGCCTCGCGGAACGAGTATTTGCCGGTATAGCTCCATGAAGCGGGCCGAGCTTAGGCGCTTGCTGCTCTTTTTCATTTGGGGGTCGGGGAAGGTTAGCCATATCTCGCTAATCTCGCCGGGCGCGAAGAATGAAGTTATGAGCTCTATGTTTGTGCGCAGGAAGGCGACGTTCGTCATGCCTGCCTTGAATGATTCGCGTGCGCCTGTCCACATGCGCGCGCCCTTGATATCAATACCGATAAAGTTCTTCTCCGGAAATGCTCTAGCCAGGCCAACGGTGTATTCTCCCTTGCCGCAGCCGAGTTCGAGCACTATTGGGTTGTGATTCTCGAAAAAAGTTTCGCTCCATGCCCCCTTTAGCTCAAAACCGCCGTCCCGGAGTTTGTCGTACGGGTATTGGAAGACATGGGGGTATCCTTCCATTTCGCTGAACTTAATAAGTTTGTTTTTTCCCATGATTGTGTTTTGTTTGAGTTTAATCAGATGAGTATTTGCTGTGAATTAAAGTTGCTTATTCGCAGGAAGTGGCCGAGGCTGTGTGCCGCAGCTTCCTGTGGTATCATCCCTATCAGTTCGCAGCATGCTACGCTTATGCCGCGCTTGTCCGCTTCGCGGGATACGGCCTCGTAGGCCTGATGTATGCCTGTCAGGGTGTAGTCGGTGAGGTTCATGGATACTTGCACCATGCCCTTCGATCGTAGCTCTATGCCCAGGGCTTTGCAGGCGGGAAGTCCTCCGCCGGACTGCCTCACGGAGCTTGCTATCTCCTTTGCAATCCTTATATCCGTGGTACCGAGGTTTACGTTGAAGGCTATCAGAGGTCGGCGGGCTCCGACGGCAACTGCTCCGGCCGTAGGATGCCTGCGGGCGGGGCCGTAGTCGGGCTGCCATTCGGGCCTTTGGAGTTTGGCGTCGAGCCCTTCAAATTCTCCGCGCCTCAGGTCGGCAAGGTTGCGGCGATGCGGTGCCGTTGCTGCCTCTTCGTAGAGTATGACGGGCAGCTGCGGATAGCGTGATGCTATCCCGGCAGCAGTTTCACGTGCCAGACGTACGGCTGCCTCCATATCGTATCCCCGGAGGGGAATAAAGGGAATGACGTCGACCGCCCCTATGCGCGGATGCTCTCCCCTGTGCCGGTTGAGGTCGATGCAGGCTATGGCTATCCCCACCGCATCTGTGATGGCCTGCCTTAGAGCGTCGGGATGCCCTGCCATAGTTGCTACCATGCGGTTGTGATCCTCATCGCGGCTGTAATCGAGCAGCCTGACGCCTTCCGTGCTGCGCAGTGGGGTGAGGAGCTTGTCTATGATGTTGAGATTTCGTCCTTCGCTGAAGTTTGGAACTGCTTCCATGATTTGATTGCTGTGGTTCATCGTGTTTGACTTGAGTTTTTCGCGAAGATATAAGATTTTCCGGATAGTTTGATCTCTGACGCCGGCTGCCGGCTGCCGGAACGTGATGATCAAAAAAAGGGAACGCCTAATAATTGGATTTTTCAAGGCTTGCGACGGAGGCAAATGCGCAGTGTACTTCGGTACATGAGCATTTTGCCGCCGTCGCATAACGCAGAAAAAGCAATTAGTAGAGCTTGCGGTTTGGGAACTTCTAATAATTGGATTTTTCAAGGCTTGCGACGGAGGCAAATGCGCAGTGTACTTCGGTACATGAGCATTTTGCCGACAGAGCGAAACGCAGAAAAAGCAATTATTAGACGTTCCCAAAAAAGAAGCTCCCGGTCATTTGGTTTGCCGGGAGCCTCTCTGCTTGTTTCATCTCATCATCGAGCTAACCTAAGTAGGTTCGGAGTAGCTTGCTGCGGGTTCCTTGACGGAGCCGCCTGATCGCTTTTTCTTTTATCTGACGCACCCGCTCGCGCGTGAGCCCGAACTTGTCGCCTATCTCTTCGAGGGTCATTTCCTGGCATCCTATGCCGAAAAACATCTTGATGATGTCGCACTCCCGCTCGGTGAGGGTTGCGAGCGCACGGTCAATCTCTTTTGCAAGCGATTCGTTCATCAAAGTGCGGTCGGCTATGGGAGCGTCGTCGTTCACCAGCACGTCGAGGAGGTTATTGTCTTCGCCTTCAACGAAGGGTGCATCTACGGAGATGTGCCTCCCCGATACTTTCAGCGTGTCGGAGATTTTGTCGACGGGTATATCCAGCTCTTCCGCCAGCTCTTCCGGCGACGGACGGCGCTCATTCTCCTGCTCGAACTTGGAAAGGGCTTTGCTGATCTTATTCAGCGAGCCTACCTGGTTCAACGGCAAGCGAACTATCCTCGACTGCTCGGCGAGGGCCTGCAAAATAGACTGGCGAATCCACCACACAGCATAGGAAATGAACTTGAAGCCGCGGGTTTCGTCGAACTTCTCAGCGGCCTTTATCAACCCCAAGTTGCCTTCATTAATCAGATCCGGAAGGCTCAGTCCCTGGTTTTGATACTGCTTGGCCACCGACACGACGAAGCGCAGATTGGCTCTTGTCAGCTTCTCCAATGCTCTGCGATCACCTCTTTTGATTGCCTGTGCCAACTCTACTTCCTCTTCGACGGTAATCAGATCTTCACGCCCAATCTCCTGAAGATATTTGTCCAACGAAGCGCTTTCGCGGTTGGTAATAGACTTAGTAATTTTTAATTGCCTCATTGCTAATACTTGATATTTTTTTAGATACGGGGTGCAAAGATAGACTTTCTTGTCGTATAAACAAAACGGACGCCTGCTGTTTTTCGCTGTCCGCTACATTAAAAACGTTAGTTCCCCATAAGATACCTGGGGAACTAACTGCCTTATTGTCCGGATATGCCGGCATCTGCTTACATAGCACAGCCGCTGCCTAATTGGCCAGGTCGAGGGCGTAATACCTGTTCCGTCCGTTGGGATTCACGCCTTTGAGCACCAGCAACTGGTCTTCGCCTCCGGCTTTGATGATACGCTCCACGATTTTCTCCAGATCCTGCTGCGATGAAATCTTCTGGTCGTTTGCAAGCATTATGATGAAGCCTTTATTGACCCCGGCGTCTTTCAGCTTGCCGTTGAATATGGCGGCAACCTCTATGCCATAGCTTATGCCGAGCTCCTTCTTCTGCTTGTCGGACACCTCCTTGAAGGCTGCGCCCAGAACTTCGGCCGCATCGCCCTGGCCCCTGACGAGCTCGGTATTGCCCTGCGAGTTGCGCAGCTCAACCGTGAAGGTTTTCGAGCTGCCGTTACGATCTACCGTGACCTTCACCTTGTCGCCCGGACGGTAGCGGCTTATCTTCTCCTGGAGCTCGCTGCCCGACTTGATTTTGCCGTCGCTTATGGCTACTATGACGTCGCCCGATTCTATACCGGCCGACTTGGCAGCGCTTTGAGCCGTGAAATCGGAGATATAAGCTCCTTCCAGAACCTTTACGCTCTTCTTTTCGTCCTCGCTAAGATTCTTTACATCTTTCATATATACTCCAAGTACGGCACGCTGAACAGTTCCGTGTTTCTTTAAATCTTCGGCCACTTTGCCGGCAATACTTATAGGAATAGCAAACGAATAGCCGGCATAATTACCCGTCTCGGACATTATCATAGTGTTGATACCCACAAGTTCGCCCCGTGTATTAACCAGCGCGCCTCCGCTGTTGCCACGATTAACGGCCGCATCGGTCTGTATGTAGGATTCAATCTTATTGCGCTCGCGATCACCGCCTCCGCCATAAAGGTACAGGTCGGTTCCGCGCCCCTTTGCGCTAACGATGCCGGCAGTAACCGTCGACGTGAGATTAAACGGATTACCCACGGCCAGAACCCATTCGCCAATCTTCAGCTTGTCGGAATCGCCAAAGGGCATTGTAGGCAAATCTTTGCCCTCAATCTTCACAAGCGCAATGTCGGTCGTCGGATCCGTGCCTATCAGTTTAGCAGTAAACTTGCGGCTGTCGTTGAGCGTAACTTCAATCTCATCAGCCTGTTCAACAACATGATTGTTCGTAATAATATATCCGTCGGTGGAAATAATAACGCCTGAACCGAAGCCAATCTGAGGCTGCGGCTGACGCTGATATCCCCGTCCTCCAAAGCCGAAGAAATACTCAAACGGATCAATGTATTGCTGCCCGCGACCCCTCTGAGTAACAGTCGATTTAATATGTACAACAGCATGTATGGCAGCCTCTGCCGCATAAGTAAAATCAATATTTTCCGCAGCGACAGTTCCATAATTAACCATCCGCACCGGCTGTTTGAAACCATACAATTCTTCATTCCGGTTTTGCGATGGAATATGCCTGTTGTTAATCAAATATGCGCTTGTTCCTATTGCAGCTCCAATGCTGATTGCAGCTATAATCACAATTCCAAGTACATTTTTCCACATCTTTTTCATGCTAATCTATTTCTTTATTGTTCAACATTAATAATATATTATCTATCACAACAAAGAAAACTCAAAAAGCAGGCAAGCAGTATTTCCAAGCCTCCCTTTTTCATTTCTTTTAACCACAAGAATAAGAGCTTAACGCGGATTAACAATACCCTGTGCCGGCAAATAACATTTTAACTAAGCCATTCACATACACACTGACATTCTGACACCAAGCCCCTCGGTTTCCGGCAGGAAAATGAAGCTATATGTAGCCGACATAAGTAATGAAATGAAACTCTTATAGTCTGTGCAGATAAGCTTTAATAGTATTGATAAGTCAATGATAATATAGAGAAACCTGTTCTAAATAATAAGCAGCTTTAAGAATATAAACGATTGATTATAGAAATACAAATATCCTGATACTAATAATAAGAATATGGATAAAAACCTGTTTAATACCATAATAACCGGAATCAGTCGGATACAATAATAAGCGCAACATCCTCCAAAAAAAGAAATCTTATAGATTGTAAATAAGCGATATTACAGATATATATAGCGGCATTAATCCAAAATATTTATTGAAATATTATATGAAAAATAAGCCTTCAGGCCCAATAAATAAACAAGTCTGCAATAGCATAAAGAGTCTGCAAGTATTTTTGAGATAAAGACCATTGAAACAATTATGTTCCCCTTGCTCCCGTGCATGCACTGAAGGTTCCCGTGCATGCACTGAAGGCTCCCGTGCATGCACTGAAGGTTTCCGTGCATGCACTGAAGTTTTCCGTGCATGCACTGAAGGTTCCCGTGCATGCTCTGAAGATTCCCGTGCATGCCCTGAAGGTTCCCGTGCATGCCCTGAATGCGCCCGTGCATGCCCTGAAGGTTTCCGTGCATGCACTGACGGGTTCCGTGCATGCACTGAAGGTTCCCGTGCATGCACTGAAGGTTCCC
>JAITGS010000039.1 GCA_031280435.1 Tannerellaceae bacterium
AATATTAACAGCAGGATACAACGATTCATCATGATAAATCAAGGAACAAGGGACAGAGAGTTTTTCTACTTCCGCATAGCTAAATATTTTTCGTAGCACCTCAAAATAAGATTTAGCCCATGGAACAGTACTGCTGATTTACGATTCACAAAAAAAGACTATCTTCACAGCCGTTTTCAGCGTAAATCCATAGCAATTTGAAGGCATAAACAGCAGTATTGATAACAAATGAGTAAAGAATATAATAACAATTAGACCAAATGTTTTTTTTATGATTCAAGACATTATAACGTATTTACAAGAGCTCGCGGTCAATAATAACCGCGAATGGTTTCAATCAAACAAGGGAAGATATGACAGGCATAAGCAAGAATTTCTGGAAATTGTTCAGGATCAAATCAACCGCATATCCGTAGTAGATCGCGATCTGGAAGGATTACGAGCGGAAGATTGTGTTTTTCGGATCTATAACGATTTACGATTCTCGCACAGCAAGCTGCCCTACAAGCAGCATTTCGGAGCCTATATGGCAGCCGGCGGCGGACGGAAGAGCTTCCGCTCAGGATATTATTTACATCTTGAGCCCGGCAACTGCATGTTGTCGGGAGGATTGTGGAGGCCGGAACCGAAATTGCGCAAGCGGGTTCGCGATGACATTTTCCATCATACGGATGAATTTGTCGCTATCCTCGAAGCCCCTGAGTTTAAGGCCGTATATCCCCGGATTGACGGCGATATGATTACCCGCGTTCCCACCGGCTATCCGGCTGATTATGAGTATGCACATTTACTGCGCTATCAGGAATATTGCATCTCCTACTACTTGCCCGACGGTTATTTTGACAATCCCGATTGGGCGAATGATATGGCGCAACGCTTTATCCTTCAGCTACCGTTTCATCGCTTTCTGAACACGACGGTCGACCTCTGGATGGAAGATGTATAATCAAAATTAAAAATGTAACAAGATGACATTATGAATATTGCAGATATGAATACCTCAAAAGTTTATTTCACAAATTTGCGCACATCGCCGACAAACAATCTGCTTGTCAAGATGGAAAAACTCGTAAAAAAAGCAGGCATCGAGTCCATTGATTTTAAGAACAAATTCGTTGCGGTAAAGATCCATTTCGGCGAGCCCGGCAACCTCGCATACATTCGTCCCAATTATGCCGCCCGACTGACGACCCTCATCCGCTCTCTTGGCGGTAAGCCGTATCTGACTGACAGTAATACGCTTTACTCAGGCGAACGCTCTAATGCCGTCGATCATTTGCAAAGTGCAATGGAAAATGGTTTTAATCCGATTTCTGCCAAGTGCAATGTGATAATTGCTGATGGCGTGAAGGGTACCGACTATCGCGAAATCCCTATCGACGGCGAGTATTGCAAGGCTCCAAAGATTGGAGCAGCCATTGCCGACGCCGATATTGTGGTGAGCATGACTCACTTCAAGGGCCACGAACAGAGCGGTTTCGGAGGTGCGCTGAAAAATCTCGGAATGGGCTCGGCCAGCGTTGGCGGCAAGCTCGAACTGCACTCGGCATCCAAGCCCAAGGTCGACCAGGAGTCGTGCACCGGTTGCGGAATTTGTGTAAAACACTGCGCCCACGATGCCATCCACCTCGGAAAAAGCAAAAAGGCCTTTATTGAATATGAGAAATGCGTTGGCTGCGGACAATGTGTGGCCGTTTGCCAATTCGACGGGGCAGTGCTGGACGAAGGTGATACATCGGAGCGGTTGAATTGCAAAATTGCCGAGTACACCAAGGCTGTCCTCTTTGAGAAACCTCACTTTCATGTGAGTTTTGTCATGAACGTATCCCCCAATTGCGATTGCTGGAATCATAACGACGCGGCTATTGTTCCTGATCTCGGCATACTTGCTTCGCACGATCCTATCGCTCTCGACCAGGCTTGCGCCGATCTCGTAACGGTTTCGCCGGCCCTTAAAGAGAGCGAATTGGGGAAAAAGTATCCTCACACTCGCCTCGAAGGCCAGGACAAGTTCAAACTCATTCACCCTGACACACAGTGGCAAGCCGGCCTGGTTCACGGCGAAAAGATTGGCCTCGGACGCCGCAAGTATGAACTAATCTCCGTGTGAATTGTGGACGACACAATATGTGCCATAGCAACTGCTTCGGGGGCAAGCGGCATCGCCGTCATCCGCGTTTCCGGCTCCGAAGCAGTTGCCGTTTGCAGGAAAATCTTTGTTCACAAAAGCAAATCTAAAGATTTAGCGTCCTTGCCCGGATACAGCATCTGTTACGGAGAAATAGCAAGCCGAGGCGAGAGAATTGACGAAGTGCTGGTCGCCCTCTTCCGCTCTCCACACTCATATACAGGCGAGGACACAATAGAAATAAGCTGCCACGGTTCGACTTACATTCAGCACAAAATACTCGAACTACTTATAGAAAACGGATGCCGCCTGGCTACTCCCGGCGAGTTTACCATGCGCGCGTTCATCAACGGCAAGATGGATTTGAGCCAGGCCGAAGCCGTTGCCGACCTGATTGCATCCACCTCGGCCGGGATGCACAAGCTGGCAATGAGCCAGATGCGAGGCGATTTCAGCCGCGAGCTCAGCAGCCTGAGGAATCAACTCGTTGAGTTTACTTCCCTGATTGAACTTGAGCTCGACTTCGGCGAGGAGGATGTTGAGTTTGCCGATCGCGACCAACTTCTCGCGCTTGCAACACAAATTGCAGAATTGATCGGTCGGCTTGCCGAGTCGTTTAGTATAGGGAATGCTGTGAAGAATGGCGTTCCGGTAGCCATCATAGGCGAGGTTAATGTGGGGAAATCAACTCTGCTGAATGCTCTTGTTGGCGATGATCGTGCGATTGTTTCCGACATTCCGGGCACCACGCGCGATTCGGTGGAGGATGTTGTAAATCTGTCGGGGATTAGCTTTCGCTTTATAGACACGGCCGGGATTCGCCAAACGGCAGACGAGATTGAAAACATGGGCATTAGCCGAACCTTCCGACAGCTTGAGCAGGCTCATATAGTTCTGTGGCTAATAGATTTGACAAGCGATCCTGCGGCTATCGACTCCGCTGCCCGGCAAATAATCCCGCATCTGAAAGGCAAGAAAACCATACTTGTATTCAACAAAGTCGATCTGCTTCCCGAGGCCGACAGAGAGCAATGCCGCAACATTTTCCCCGATATATCGTCTGACTGCCTGCATATTTCGGCCCGGAACAGGGAGGACGTCCGGCAGCTCCAACAGCTTCTCGTTTCCGTTGCCGCATTGCCCGACATTCACTCCGAAGATGTTATCGTTACAAATATGCGCCACTACGAGGCTCTCTTGCATGCCCGCGAAGCAATTCTCCGCGTTATCGAAGGCCTAAACGAGCAACTTACCGGCGATTACATCAGCACCGATCTCCGCGAATGTTCCTATTATCTCGGAGAAATCACAGGCGAGATTACAACAGACGAAATATTAGGCTCGATCTTTTCGCGCTTTTGCATAGGCAAGTAAAAAAAGTTGTCTGGAGAGTCGGGGGCGGGTCAAATCGGCCTCAAAAGCTCCGTTCTAACCTTAGAATGGAGCCGGGAAAAGAGGCGCCGCTCCGTTCTAAGGTTAGAATGAGGTCAGGGGGGCGGGGGGCTTTCAGTTCCGCTTGCGGCGTCGGTACTCTGCGGCTATCTCCAGGATTTGATCCTTGATGAACAGCCATACCACGGGGAAGATCAGGGTGAGCATCATGATGCCTATGGCTGCAAAGATCTTGCGCGGGGCCACGGCTTTTTTCTTCACGAAGGCCGGGTCGACAATCTTGACCTTGTCCTGGTTCAGTCCTTCCTGCAGCGCGGTTTCTTCTTTCTTCTGGAGGAGGATGAGATAAATGCCCTGGATGATTTCCTGCTCGCGCTTGAGGTCGATGTAGTCGCGCTCCTGGTCGGGGATGCGTCGCATGAGTGCGAATATCTGTTGCTCCTTTTCCTTCACCGATGCCAATGCCTGGCCGGAAGCCGTTTGCATGTTCGCTATGGAGAGGAAGACGCTTTCGCGCAGCTTGTCGGCCTGGATGGTGAGATTGGCAACCAGAGGGTTCTGCTCGTTGGAGTTCTGGATGATGCGGGCCCGTTCGATTAGCACCTGGTTGTAATTCTGTATGGACGTAGCCTTATCGCCTTCGGGGCTCATCAGTCCGGGCATGGGCGTGTACTTGTTGGAAGGGTTCTTCACGAAGTCGTCCATGAGCCTGATCAGGTATATCTGCGTCTCCAGCTCTATGAGTTTGGTTTGTATGTCGCGCATCTGGTTCACATAGAACTGAACGTCGTACTCCACATCCGTCATTGCGTTGCGGTGCTTGTATTCGGCTATGCGGAACTCTATGGTTCGCAGGGCATAGGTCACCGAGTCTATTCGCGCGTCGAGGTAGGCCAGCGCCTTTGAGTGCCGCTTCTGTTTGAAGGTCTCGGCCTCGCGGTTATAATATTCTATGAGGAGGTTGAGCGTCTGTATGGCCCTGTCGCGTTCGTAGTCGGTGCAGCTTAGCTCTATGATGTTGGAGCTCTTGGAGTATTCCTCGATGAGGAACTCCTTGTCCATCTCCTCCGCGGCCCAGCCTGAGGGTTTGTAGCGTATGTTGAGGTCCACCGGCTCGCGGCCGGCGCCGGCATAGTCAAGCCTGAAGCTTCCCTCGGGATGCTCTATAACAGCCGGCAGTGATGCGAAGGCGAACTGATGCTTGCCCACCCGCTCCGACTTTGACCTCACCTTTATCTGCCCCCCGTCGGCACGAACCTTGAAGCGTATGTCGCCAAGCAGCCGGCGGTCGGTTGCCGAATCGGTCGTAAGCCTGTAAGGGGTGGTATTATATAGATGATAAAAAGATAGAGGGTGGGAGTATTCCACGTTAGTGCCCAGCGTGAAGGCCACTCTCCGCATCATCACATTCGACTTGATGATGTTCAGCTCATCCTCCAGCATTATGCTCCCGCCCATGATGGAGCCGAGCCCAAAGGACTTCATCAGCCCCGCCGCATCGCCTCCGAGGCCGGGAATACTTCCCGTTATGCCTTCGTCTTCCTGGAGCTGTATGCGCGCCATGATTTCATACGTCCGCGGATATAGCCACAGGTAGAGTACGCCTATGATGCATGCCGCCGCGAATGTGCCGAGGAACAGCCGCCAATGCGCAATGTACCCCACTATGAGTGTTTTCAGTCCAACGACTTCCTTGTCTTTTGTTGCGTCCATAAATATATATATGTGTATTACCTCCGGAGGTTGGATATGGTCAGAATTATTGTTGATGCAGCCGATATGGCGGAGATTACGGCCGAGAAAGTCATGATGGTCAGGTTCTCTCCGGCGCTGGAGCGGGCGCTCTTTTGCCTGGCCTTGTTGGGTTCGACGTACACAATGTCGTTTTGCCGCAGATAATAGTAAGGCGACGAGAATACGTCGGGCGAGCTGAGGTCAATGCGCCCGTACTCCTTTTCTCCGTTGTAATCGCGTATGACGAGCACGTTGGTGCGGCTGCCGTTGATGGTCATGTCGCCGGCCCTTGCCAGAGCCTCCAGTATGGTGATGCGCTCGTTCTGCACCGGCACTATCCCCGGCTGCAGAACGTCGCCCATTACAGACACCTTAAAGTTCTGCACCCTCACGTGCACTATGGCATCGGGCACATATCGCCTGATTTCCTCCTGCAGCCTGTTCTCCACCTCCTGCTTCGAAAAGCCCGCCACATGGAAGCGTCCGAGGACAGGGAATTTGATGTCGCCGTCGCTGTTCACCTGGTACGACGTCAGCTCCGACGAGTTGCTCAGCTGCGCCGTAGGCATGGGAATGCCCGAAGAATTGTTCACCACCCTTTCCTGCTGCGGAATGGTGTAAGTATAAAGCGGCGGATTAAAAGGCGTTGCCACCTCAGGCGACTGCGAGGTCACGATAATAGACAGTATGTCGTCGGGAGCTATGCGCGACGAATAGCTGTGGTTCATCAGAGCCTTTTGCTGCTCGGCCAGCGCGTCGATGTTCTGAAAATAAACAACATCTTTAGGCGCAGCGCAGGAGGCCGCCAATAATAGTAGCCCAAAGAGAGCGGGCACAAATTTGAGGTTCGTTGTCATTGAATGTTGCATTACGTTTTTTTTGCATTGTTGTACGCTTAATAACGGCCTTAAGCCTGAGATATTGCTTAGCAGCGATATTGCCCATGCCACGACGGAGCTGGGCAAAGAGGAACTCCCGCCTCCCAAGGAGGTCATTCCCGCGAAGGCGGGAATCTCCGATCGAGAGCTGGGACGATTGTATGTGTTGTTTTATATGATACAACTACAATCGTAACCGTTTTTCGATCGGAGATTCCCGCCTTCGCGGGAATGACCCACTTGGGCAGGCGCAAATGACGTTTTTGAACCACTCCTTTTCGTTCAGTATCTTTCCGCCAATAGTTGCGGCTCTGTCTGTACTCAATATAAAATCGGGAGAGGCATAACACTGAAAGCAAAATCGCGAAATTTCTCCCGGACGCCTCCGCACTGATTACAAAGGCCCCAAATTTTGCCGGGAGGCATCACGCCGAAAGCAAAATCGCAAAATTTCTTCCGGACGCCTCTGCACTGATTACAAAAGCCCGATTTTTTTTCCGGACGCCTCTGCACTGAAAGCAAAATCGCAAAATTTTTTCCGGACGCCTCCGCACTGATTACAAAAGCCCGATTTTTTTCCCGGACGCCTCTGCACTGAAAGCAAAATCGCAAAATTTTTTCCGGACGCCTCTGCTTTAGCTGCGAAACCTCCCGGATTTTTCCGGACGATCTTGCACTCCATACAGCTCATACCGGAAAAACCCGGCGACAACATTTCAACGTGTATTTGTTATGAAACGAAAAATTGTTATATCTTTGGCGCATCATCAGTCACCAAAAACAATTTTACAATGAACAAACCAATCAGTCTTAATTTTAAAACCTCTGTTCGCAGATTGCGTATGGGGGAGCACGAGTATTTTTACTCCGCAATTATTGCCGCGCTCACTGCCCTTGTGGGGGCGATTCCCAGCCTCGTTCCGGCCTTTACGGTGCTCAAAAACAAGGTTGCGTTAGAAGCGGAACTCTACAAAATCGTTCTGGCATCGGCCCTGACGCCCGAACTCCTTTTCCTTCATCGTCAGCGCGTTTCGGCCTTCGGACTGTTCAGGCATACCGTTGGTCACGCAGAATTTTCTAAGGTTGCCGCCATTTTGCAGGCCCACAACATCCTCCGCCCGCTCGTGAACACTTACAAAAACATGGTTAAGGGTTCGTACATGAAGATAAGCGGTATGTTTACCAATTTCGTTATTGATTGCGAGAAGGCCGAATACAATTCGTTCATCCAGACGCTTGCCTTAGTGCTGCTGCTGGCCGAGATTAAGGATGTAAACAATGAGTTTAAGGATAAATTCCTTGCGCGTGCTATGGATAAGGAAAATGTATCCCGCAAGGGAAAGCTGGCCGACGTTCGGCCTGAAGTTGACGACGCCTTAGAGATTTTTGTTGATGCCATCAACAGCGCCTACGCGCTCAACGAGCTTGGCGCCAAGGATCCTACTCTGCGCGCTAATCTCACCGGCCTGATCGTGCCGATCAACGCCGAGCTCACCGAGGTGAAGAACGTCCTTGCCCGCCGCGGGCATCACTCGCCCCACGGCAAAGAGGACGAAGGCTCTCAAACGGATATTATCGACCCGGAAGCTGATACGCAGAATCCATCCGACGAGCCGCACCACCTCGACCCCAACGAGCATCCGGCCGCCGGCGAATAGGAAGTAATGAGTTACAAAAAGACCGCCTTGCATTGCGCTTGGCGGTCTTTTTTTTTTGGTGTGCTCCCCGCTTAGGCTTATGGCCGAAATCAGTGGAGGCGGGAGGATTTTTGCAGCCTGCTCATAGCCTCTCATGTCCATTTCCTGTCCGAGGCATCCCGACGCGCTTTCCGCAGCCTCAGAATCAGGTAGGAGCCGAAGACAAGGCAGGTGGAGATGATGCCTGTGAGCGTGACCGCCGTCATATTGCCGCCGGCGCCGTGACCGTGTCCGCCGCCTCCGCCCAGCAGTCGCCCAAGGCTAAGGCAGATGGAGTGAACAAAGAGCATGGCATACAGCACGTACGACCAGCGCTGAACCTTCTTCCAGCGCACAGCTCCCAGCCGTTTATGTACCACATCGAAAGATGTGACCCAAAGGACAAGGAAGAGCAGGGCCATAAAGATGCCCAGGAGGTAGGCCGCATTGACGAAGCCGGCTCCCGCACTGCCGGCTGAGGCCTCGCCGCTTCCGAAGAAGTAGTCGAAGGAGCCGAAGGCCATCCTCAGCCTCACCCACGAATGAATCAGTATGGAGAAGCCCGAAATGATCGAGAGCTCCTTCCGAATCATCATCAGACGCTTCACGAAGCGGTTACGGAGGGGCAGGGCGCCCATGTACATGATGATGATGAGCAGGGGATATGCAAATCCCGCAACATGTACGTACTCCCTGAGGATGTTGCTCATCACCGAGCCGCGCGGGAAGTCGAAAAGGCTGATGCCCATGGGCGACAGTATCTGCCGCAAGACGAAGAGTATAGCCGGAACGGCAAAGAGTAGGTAGTAGATTCCGGGATGCTTCTTGATGGACCGGGCCAGCAGCAGGAAGATGAACGTGAGGACAGCGAGGTTCATCGGCAGCCGGCAGTTGTCCAGCAGGAATGATAGTAAGTCTAATAGTAATCCGACCATGATACGTTGTTTTTATTTGAATAATGTTTTAAAAGCATCGGCCATCCCCGGTATGGGGATAGTGCCGTGAGATTCTTCGCCGAAGTCTTTCCACTTTGCGTCCAAGCCGTTGGCGATGGCGGCAGGAATGAGCCTGCTGCGGAAGTCGTCGGCAATCTGCCAATGTATGTTGATGCTGTCCCGACGCATCTGCGTGGCCACTCCGACGTACAGCTTTTTGCCTGCAAACGACGGCACGGGCCGGAGCTCCTCCGCCATCCGGGCTATAAGCCCGTTGTCCCACCAGAAGCTCGGATCGAGCGCAACGCAGGCGTCGAAGAGTTCGGGATGACGAAAGAGCGTTGCCAGCACGAACAGTCCGCCGAAGGAATGTCCGACAATGATATTCTTGCCGTTAGTGCGATATGCGGCATTGATAGCCGAGCGCAGTTCCCGTCCGAGGTAATCCGTGAAGGCTTCGCTCCCGCCTCCGAGTGCTCTGTCGCCGTCGTAGAGTTTCCCGTCGCGCCGGTAGGCCGACTTGGTGGGAGTGAGGTCGCGGGTGCGGTCGGTATTGAGTATGCCGACGATGATGCATGCGGGCATAAGCGGCTGCCTTCCGCCGGCATACGAATGTTGCAGGGCAACGAGAGCGTGGAAGAACAAGTCGCCGTCGAGCAGATAAATCACCGGATAGGATGCATCCGGGCTGTCGTTGTATCCCGGCGGCAGGTGCAGCAGGTACGTCCGCATCTCGTTGAGCGCGGCCGAATAAGCCGTATCGCTCCTGCCGATGCAAAGCTCGCTCTGCGCGCACAGGCATACCGGCAAAAGGATACATAGTGATAAGCAAATCTTGCGGCGCATCTTCAGTCTGTTGCCTCTTTTTGCATCTTATTGCGTGAGCCGTCCGATGGCATTGATGCCGGTTGCGCCGGTTACGCTCAGTCCCTTGACGGCCGTGGCCGCGGCAGGGTCTATGATGTAGATGGCCGGGTCGGCAGCTTGGGCCGTGATGGGGAAGTACATCTTTCCGCCGTATGCAGCAGGCAGGCCGGTTGCAGTGATCTTATCCTTGGCGGGAATCCCCGTAACCCACTTGAACGTTTTGGCGGACATGTCGGCGACGCCGTATTGAGTGGCGGCTCCTGTGGCCGATACCGCAAGGTCGTTGTAGAGCTCGAGCAGGAAGCAGGCGGCGCTGATGTGCCAAACCTTGCGGAAGCGGAAGCCGCCGGTCTTCTCCTCAATGTTGAAATAATAGGCGGGATCGAAGGCGGTTGCTCCCTTGCTTATGCGCAATGCACCGCAGGGGCGGCTGCTTGTGGTTTCGTATGAGCCGGAGAAGACATAAACGTCGCCGTTGTCGGCCTTGCCTATTTGCGAATAGTATTGCGAGCGGAATCGCCCGGACGAGTAGCTGATGCGGTTGTCGCGATAGATGCGCTTCAGGCCGAGCTTGCCGTCGAAAGCCGCCACCCAGACGCTGTCGGGATAAGTGATGGTACCCGAACTTGCTCCTCCGGTTGCGTTGGGATCTCTCGGCTGTGATACCACCAGTCCTGTGAGGAACTCTCCGTTGCCCATGTCTACAATGCCTGAGAAGGTAGCCTGCTCTCCGTTGCCCGTAATGTTGAGCGTGGTGATGGTCTTTTCCTGCAAGGCGAATCCGCTTCTGAGGTCGATGAAGTTAAAGGTAACAGCGTCGGTGCGGGCATTGCCGCCGGCATCGAGCAGCGCGTTGCCCTGCGCATCCACAGGCGTTTGCCCTCCCACGCTCGTCAGTGCGTATCTATCGAAAAAGCCGTAGGAGGTGAAGCGCGAGGAGATCTGGAACTGTCCTGATTCCTGCAGTGCGCCGTCGGCCGCAACAGTATATCCCAGGCCTATGCCCGGATCTCCCTGCCTGTAAATCAATCCGACGGCAACAGAAGGATCTTCGTTGAATATCCATGTGTAGCCCGACAGCTCAAGCGTCTTGCTGTTGCCGGCAATGGAGGCCGTCCCCGATTCGGGATTGTCGACGCGGAGGATGTACTCCGCAGATTCGCCGGTAACGGAGAGGAAGAAAGCCCCCGGCTTTTCGGGTTCCGGCTGATTGTTGTCTTTATCGCAGGCCGCGAAGGCAAGCGACATGCATACGCAGCATCCAAGAGCTATGGTGCGCGACAGAGTTTTACGATCTGTTTTGTTTATCATACTTGTTTGATTAATGAATTATTGTTTGCAGCGGCTCTCGCTCTATTGTTTGTAGAGGAAGCATCTCGCTTTGATTAGGAAACTGCGTCCGGGCTTCTGAAGGCTATAATTGTCGTACAGCATCTCATCCGCGACATTACGTACTTCAAGGCCTATGTTGTAACGTCCGTCGCGTAGCGAGTAAAGGACGTCGAGGTCGTGCGATAGCTGGCGGGGAATGATGATGTCGCCCCCTTCGCTCTCCCAGTCTCGGAAGAAGGAATGGACGTAGCGCATGTTATATCCGAAGGAGAGCGCATTGCCCTTCCCGAAGCAGTCGTGCAGGTTATAGTTTGCATCGACGTTGCCGAACAGGTAGGGAACGTTTGGCATGCGGTCTTTGTAGTATATCAGTTCCCGCCCGCCTATGCCGTAGCGCTCCATGTTGCGTATGTCCTGGTAGGTGAAGTTGCCTCCGACGGAGAAGCGCCTCCCGTAGAAGTAGCGCGCTTCGAGGTCGATGCCGTAGTTGCGCACCCGTCCGTGATTGGTATAGTAGGCACCTCCGTAGCGCTGCTCAATCTGGCGTCGGATGTAGTCTCGAGTGTCGCGGTAAATAAGTCCGGCGTCGAGATAAACCGAGTGGACTTTGCCGAAGCTGCGGTCGTAACTGACATTGAGATTCAGGTTATGGCTGTTCTCCGGCCTGAGCGCAGCGTCACCCGTTTCGAGGCTTTCGTCGCCGAAGAGTTCGTTCTCGGAAGGAAGTCGATAAGCCTTTTCATACGATGCTTTGAGCTGCAGCGAAGCCGTTGGCCGGTAAGTGGCGGCAAGGCCGTATCCGTTCGTGCCGAAGGTCCGTTCCTGCTCCTCGTAGCTTGCGGTAGAGGTAGCGGAGACATTGATCGGCCCGCGAACCATCACGTCGTAGCGCTTGCAGAAAGCCGCCGCATTCCAGTAGCCCGACGGCTCGAATCGGTAGGACAGCCCCGATACGTTCTTGAGGTTAGTGCGGCGCATGAAGGTAGCGGCCGTACTTGTCTCGCTATTGGCAGCAGCATCGGTAGCCTTTCGGCTGAAACCTCCCAGGAGGTTATTCAGTGCGAAATGATGCTTCTCGGCCGGCCGGTAGTGGAGGTTGGCCGCAAGCGTAGCGTTCCGGTTGTCGTACTCGCCCATAGCGTATTGTCCTTCGCCCTTGAATCCCTTAGCGCGGTACTCTCCCCGCCAATTATACTGACGTGCCAGCGTATCCGTATTGTTGTTGCGGGCCAAACCGGCATTAGCGGCCAGACGGAGATTGAGGTTTTCCACAAGCAGGTTACGCTTCTCGTAGGTTATCCCCGGAATGAGGCTGCGCCCACTGCGCTCGCGTCCGCCGTAAACGATCTTCATCAGGTTGGCGTTCTGGATGTCCTGCTTCTCCCGGCTCACCGTGAACTCGAACTGCAGACGATCCGCCCAGGGCTTCTCTGCAACGCCTGCCTTAACAACCACCGCTTCGTTGTGATAGTTGTCGTGGAAGCGGCGGAACCAGTATTCTTCGGCGGAATAGCTGTTGGTTTCGAGGTTGAGCAGGCGCGTCTTTACCCGGTAGCTGTTATCGGAATAGTTCTGATAAGCATTGAAGCGGACGAAGAAGCCGTTCTTCGCCGCAAGCCCTACGCTGAGGTTAGACTTGTGAGTGTTGAACGAACCGTACGAATAGGAGGCGTCCACGTATGTCCTCCGCCTATGCGACGTGACGATATTGATGGCTCCGCCCAGCGCATCGGCTCCGAGCTCAACCGGAATAACCCCTTTATATACCTCGATCCGGTCGGCAAGCTGCACGGGAATATTGTTCAGCCGGAACGACGAGCCGAAGCCCTCCATAGGTAAGCCGTCCATGAAAACCTTGACGTGCCGCCCGCTGAAGCCGTTCAGGGAGATCTGTGCATTGCTGCCCATGCCTCCGGTCTCGCGCAGCTTCACTCCCGAAATGCGGTCGAGTGCGTGAGAGAGGTCGAGGGAAGTGTTGTGCAGAACCTTAGCGTCTAAGGCTATCACGTTGAAGGAGGTCTCGCGAACATGCTGCACAGGCGATTTGGCCGCGACGACGATCTCGCCAAGGCCTAAGGCTCCCTCATCCATGCAGACGTTCAGCACGCTCTGCCGGCCGCGCTCTGCTTTCACTTCCTTACGGACGGATGCCATCCCTACGAAGGAGAACTCAAGCGTATGCAGGCCGGCGCCTATGTTGCCGATATGGTATTGGCCGTTTGCATCAGTAGCAGTGCCGCCGGATGTGCCGGCAATCCTGACCGATACGCCTGCCAATGGCTGCCTGCCCTCGCAATCCGTCACCGTTCCTCCAAGGCTTTGAGCATTGGCACAAACAGTAGCAGGCAGTAACATCAGCAGGCATAAGAACTTTCCGGACAGGTGCATCATCTATTTTATGCCTGCCGTTAAGCTGCCGCCGCTTAGTATCTTCCAGCCCTCCTTGCAGGCAGGCTCAGCGTACTGTTTCGCATCCGGCAAGTAATCGCGGATAACCGCTTTGAGCATTTCGAACTCCGGCACGGAGAAACCCAGATGGGCGCATCCGGCATTGTCGAGAGGCAGGATGATAACTTTGCTCCGCCCCTTGTTGATTTCAGCATAGTATGCCGCATCAATGCCGTCCAGTGTCTTCAGATACCTGCGCAGGTCGCGGAGCGATGCAAAGTGTATTTGAGTATTCCCTATTTCGAGATGCACCTTTGAGCAATGGCCGCACTTGAAAACCCGCATCATCCGAGCTCGCTTTTCAGTTGTGCCAGCCAGGCATCTATGCGGCCTTCGGTAAGCTTGCTTTCATTGTCTTCATCGAGAGCCAAGCCGACAAACAGTCCGTCCGTAACGGCTTCCGACGAATCGAAGGTATAGCCCTCAACAGACCTGAAGCCTATAACCACAGCCTTGTCCTTAACCGTCCGGTAGAGCTTCCCCATGCCGTCGCAAAAGGAGTCGCAGTAGCCCGACGAATCGCCGCAGCCGAAGAGGGCGATCTTCTTGCCCGACAGGTCGGCAGCTCCGACGCTTGCCGCAAAGCCCTCCCAATCGTCTTGCAGATCTCCTATGCCCCAGGTAGACGTGCCGAAGAAGAGCGTATCGTATGCTGCCAAGTCGGCTGCCTTGGCATTGCAGACGTCGTATATATCACTTGCACCTACGCCAAGTTTCTTTGCTATGGTTTTAGCAACGCTCTCGGTATTGCCGCCGGATGATCCGTAAAAAATTCCAATTTTATTCATGAGCTTTCATTTAAATTAATATGATACCTATATAATAATGCTTGCACTCGTGGTAGATAGCTCCACATTTCGGAGCGCGAAGGTATGGCGCGGCCGGGCCTCACCTTTTACGCGAAGCGGAATCTTTTTTTAACATAGCGGAGTTTCTACCGGCCGGGCATGGCAACCCGCGATGGCATTGTAGCCATCGGAAATTATCAGCTCTGTCGCATAGCTGAGCCGGCAGCAGCAGCGGCACAACGACTTTCAGCTCCTCAAGCCGGCCGCAGCTACCCACCTCCAATGGGGCACGAGCAACGGCAGCGCCGACGGCCTCTACCGGAAAAGCCTCGGCGGCTGGGTAGCCGGCAACGAAGGCCAAGACTCCGACTTTCCCAAGCTCCGGTTTGAATAGCATGCAGGCCGACCGCCTCAACAGGCCCGCAAATCGTATGCGGCTATCCCTTACGGGCGTGGCTCAGAACTCTATCGCGTAGCTGATGTTCGGCACTATGGTAGGGTCGCGAAGCAGGTCGGCCCGGCCCGTCCGGAGGTTGTACTGATGCCCCAGCGGCTCCCGGTACATGTTTGCGTTTATCACCTTCAGGGCAATCTCGTGGGTGAGTTTCCTGCGGTTCATCTTGTAAGAAAGGCTAAGGTGGCTGATGAATACGGGCGAGTATCGGAGCGTGAAGGCCTCCTGCTCGCGGTATACCACTTCGGATGCGGCTTGCGTGGCGAGCAGGTCTACGGGCGTATAGCGCTCGCCTCCCTCGAAGGTCAGCCGTACGCCCGCATTGAGAACGTTGCGCCTGCTACGGCCAAGCATCCATTCGCGCCCGGCAAGGAAGTTCAGCACGTAGTTGCGGTTGTGGCGCGTGCTGTGCCACAGGCCGGCGGCCTTGTATTGCGAATCGAAGAGCGATGCGGTGAGCATCATATAATAGCCGCGCGACATGTACTTCTCCAGGGTGATATCAATACCCGCATTGCGCCCGCGGCCTGTGCTCTCGAGCGGCTCGGTGATGAACCATTCGTCTTGCAGGTTTACGAACGAGAAGGCGCTGCCGGCTACTACGGGGATGCCGTACAGCTGCTGGAGGTAGGGCTCGATGCGTAGATGATAGTCGGGCGATATGCTGCGGTCGTACGACAAAACCCAGTGGTGCGCCCGCGTGAAGTCGAGCTTGCGATTGTGCTGCCGTCCGTCGGCCGAGCGGATAAAGTAGTAGTGCAGCATCTCCAGCCGGCTGTGCAGTCCGTAGGACAATCCTACGGCCCGGTCGGGAGCGAACCGCCAGCGCAGGCCGGCTCGCGGCTCCAGGGCGTACCTGTCGTTGAGCGTGAAGAGCTGCGCATGCAGGCCGAGGTTGAGCGTGACGGAGCCCGACAGCTCCACGGCCGACTGCGAGTAGGCGGCAATCAGCGCGCTCCATCCCGATTCGTCTACAACAGTGGCCGGGGGCTCCTGCATGCCTGCGGAGTTTTGCATCCTCAGCTTGTATCCGAGTCCGGTGATGCGCAGGCCCGTTTTGTTCGTATGCCGCGAGCTGAATTTGGCCGTCAGTGCGGACGACAGCACAAGGTTCGCGTTAGAATTGCCGATGCGGCTGTACGGCCTTAGGCTAAGGCTGCCGTCCAATCGGTCGACGCTCTGATCCAGCCCGCTGAAGCTTGCCGCCAGCGAAGTCTTAAGGAAGGAGCCGGCAGAGATTCGCAGGCGATGGCTTATGCCTGCGGCAGCCATGAGCTGGTCTATGCCTATCTCGTCGCGATCGTTGGCGTAGGTCCATTGCGAGCTGTCGGTCTTCGCCTTCTGGCCGGAATAGTCCGCAAGGCCTATTCCCCACAGCGAGAATACTCCCAGCCGGGTAGGGAAGTTCATCTTGAACGACAGATCCTGGTACCTCACCAGCGCAGCCTGCTCCGGCAGCACCTTGGGCGCAAGGGCCGTCAGCAGCGCGAGCGCCGAGTAGCGATAGTTGAAGATATAGGATGCATCGCTGCCGGCATACAGAGGCCCCTCGGAGGCGAAGTCTATGCCTATGGCTCCAAAGCCGAAGGAGCTCTCGCGCTTGCGGCTGTTGCCCGTGCGCAAGTTGATGTCGAACACGCCCGACAGCGCATTGCCGTACTCGGCCGGGAAGGCTCCCGTGAGGAAGTCGGAATTGCCGAGCAGCCGGCTGCTGACAGCCGTAAGCCCTCCGCCGCCGAAGGTCGCCGTTTCGGCAAAGTGATTGGGATTGGGAATCTCCACATCCTCCAGCCGCCACTGAAGGAAGCGCGGAGCATTGCCCCGAACCGCTATCCCGTTCGACTGTATGCCGCTCGTGACGCCCGCAAAGGCCGTGGCCAGCCGGGCCGGATCGTCGAATCCGCCGGCGTATCGCGATGCCTCCTCAACGCTGAACATGCGGGCGCTGCCCACAGCCATAGCGTTCAGCGGGCGGGATTTGTTCACCTGCGGCCTGACCTCCACGCCGGCAAGCTCCTGCGACTGCTCGGACAGCCGCACGTCGAGCGCCGTCTCCCTTGCCGCCGACACCGGCACCTCTCTGATGATGACCGTCTCGTAGCCCACATAGCTCGCACGCACGTCGTAGCGCCCCACCGGAACGCCATCGATCGAAAACCTGCCGAGGCTGTCGGTCGTAGCTCCGAGCGGCGGGTCGACTGCCGTGATCGATACGCTTGCATACTCCAGCGGGCGGCCGGAGGCCTTGTCCGTAACCGTCCCGATAATGTTCTGGGCGCGGAGCATGCCGACGCCCGATAGCAAAATAATTACTGCAAATATCTTCCTCATGATTTCTATAAGATGCCGAATGTTTGAAGGCCGTAAAAGTAAGCGGCCTGCCATTGCATCGCAATACCGAAATATCAGTAGGAAGAGGGAGGCTATCAGCCGAGCAGGCCCTGCTCCGAAGCATATCGGATAGCCTCGAACGAGTTGCCGGCATTTAGCTTCACGAGTATATTCCGCCGGTGCGTATTGACCGTATGGACGCTGATGCGCAGCTGCTCGGATATCTCCTTGCTGAGCCGGCCGTGGCGGATGAGCTGCAGGATTTGGGTCTCGCGGGGCGAGAGCGATGCGGGCTCGCGTGCGGAAAGGTTTCGGATAGCTATGCAGGTATGGCCGGCCATGTTGTATATAGCGCTGCTTACGGGCTTGCCCTCGCTCTGGTCGGGCGAGAGATCGAGCACGCTAAGCGCCAGCCAGGCATTGCCCGCGGGGTCGGTTTCGAGTACAGACTGCTGCTCCGTTACCCGCACATAGCGGCCGGAGGCATTGCGCACTCTGTACTCCGTGATGAACTTATAGTCCGTGAGACGCTCCTTGCGGGCCATGGCAAAGCGCATAGCCCGAACGGCATGATGCAGCAGTGTGGCGGCATCGTCCGGATGTATGCGCGAGGCCATACTGCGGCTGTCGGGCTCGTCGCCGAACAGCTCGTAGAAGTTGTGCGACATGAAGAGGTGCTTGCGCGCGTACATGTCGAACACGGTTATGGCGCTGTTCAGCACTTCGGCCAGCACCGTGAGCGCCGGGCGGTGCCGCGTTTCCATCAGGCTGTAATCGGGGCCGCCAGTGCCGAACTCTTGCGCAGACAGCAGCGCGGCGTACTCATCCTGCAGATCTTTCATACGGCCGGCGCCTTTATCAGCCCCCCTTCTTAACCGTCCAGCCGAAGCGGCCTATCATCTCGCCCAGGCCGAAGTACTTGCCGTGGGAATAGGCCAGAAGGCCGGCTGCCTCCATGTTGAAGGCGCCGCTCTCGGCGTCGAGGTACTTGTCCTCGGCCTGTACATTGACAACCTCGGCCATGAACATATCGTGGCTGCCCAGCGGGACGATACGGCTTACGCGGCACTCAATGCTCAGCGGCGACTCGCCCACGGTGGGCGCGCTCACTACGGAGGATTTTCCGACAGACAGCCCCATCGCCTCGAACTTGTTATGCTCGCGGCCCGACTTCACGCCGCACCAGTCCGTGGCATACGCCAGCGAAACGGTTGTGAGGTTGAGCACAAACTCGCCCCTGCGGCTGATAATCCCGTGCGAATGGCGCTCAGGCCGTATCGACACGTAGCACATCGGCGGGTTAGAGCATAGCGTACCGACCCAGCTCGCCGTGAAAACATTATACTCCCCGGCCTCCGAGCCGCAGCTCACCAGTATGGCCGGCAGCGGGTATAGCATAGTACCCGGTTTCCAATCCGTTTTCATCTTTACCTATATAATAATGAGGTCGTCCTGGCCAATCTTGCGCTCACAATAGCAACAGCGCAGTTGGCATTTCTCCTTATCTATAACAAAAAACTGAGTATCCATGGGCTCATTATTCGTGATGCAGCGCGGATTATTGCATCGCACGAGGCCGCTGATCCTGTCGGGCAGGAAATCGCGCACGCGGTACTTGTGCCGCACCTTGTAGCCCTCTATGCGGTTCAGGACGGCATCCGGGGCAACGAGCGCTATGCGGCTTATCTCGCTCTCGCTGAAGTGGCGGCCGTCTATTTTTATCATCCCCTTGCGGCCCATCTTGCGGCTTGAGAAGTTATTGCCTATGATTACCGTAGAATTTTCTATACGCTCGAGCTCAAGCAGATGCGCCACTTTGAACAATTGCTTGGGCGGGATGTGATCAATGGTGGTGCCGTTCTCAATGGCTGCCACCTCCTTTTTGCTTTCCATCTTTCTTATATTAAATGATTAATTCCGAGCACTTCGCAAATAATGGCCTGCCGGGTGAACAATCCGTTGCGGGCCTGTTCAAAATAATATGCCTGCGGGCAGTCGTCCACGCTGTGCGCAATCTCCGTAACCCTAGGAAGCGGGTGCAATATGTGCAGATTAGGCTTGCAGCCGGAGAGCATATCGGAGCGCAAAACGTATACATTCTTCACACGCTCATACTCCTCCATATCCGTAAAACGCTCGCGCTGTACGCGGGTCATGTAGATAATGTCGCAGCAGTTTATCACCTCGGCCGTAAAATCCGTCTGCTCCTCATAGCTGATACCCAGGCCATCGCAGAAATGTTTCTGCTCGTCGGGCATACGCAGCTCGTCCGGCGATACGAACAGGAATCTGGGCCGGAAGTGAGACATTCCTGCCACTAAGGAGTGCACAGTTCGCCCGTATTTCAGGTCCCCCACCACCGCTATCGTAATATCTTCCAGCCGCCCTCCCTGGGTTTTCCGTATAGAGTACAAATCCAGCAGCGTTTGCGAGGGATGCTGGTTGGCCCCGTCGCCGGCATTAATCACCGGCGCTTCCGTAATTTCCGAGGCATAGCGCGCCGCCCCCTCCAGATAGTGCCGCATGACGATCAGGTCGGCATAGTTGCTCACCATGCGTATCGTGTCCTTGAGCGATTCGCCCTTTGACGAGCTCGTTGTGGCCGCATCCTGAAAGCCTATGACACGCCCGCCAAGCCGCAGTACGGCCGTCTCAAAACTAAGCCGCGTGCGCGTAGAGGGCTCGAAAAAGAGCGTCGCAGCAATCTTGCCCTCGAGCAGGCAGCGGTTCGGATTGCGCTCAAAACGAGCTGCATTGTCGAGAATCCTTATCAGATCATCGCGGCCGTACTGGTCGATAGACACTAAACTTTTATTTTCCATATCAAACATATTTACTTTGCCGCAAATGTACGAAACCATACGGCTTTGCCGAAACCGCCCTCCGCGCCTCCCCGCTGCAAATCCCCTCCGCTCTTTGCAAAAGCTCTCCTTCTTCTCATTTTTTTCTTCTCGCGTATAACATCCGGCGCAGCCCCTTGCGCACAATCTTGCGGCAGTACTGCCGGATTTATCTGCCAGTACTGCCGAATTTATGCGCCAGTACTCGCGCATAAATGCGGCAGTACTCGCAGAATCATCTGCCAAGCGCAGCAGATTTATGCGACTGCCTTGCTGTATTATCTGCCCCAAAGATTGAGAAAAATGCGGCAAGAGGGGAAGACGGATAGCGCAGCCGGGGCGCACGGCTTATAGGCGCAGCCCAAAATACACATTATATATATGTACACAAAGCGGCGGGGGCGGGGCGAGGGCTGCGGGAAAGGCTGCAACCGAGCTTTTCCATAGGAGTATCAGCTACTTAGACTGCTTTCAGAGGAGCTTGCCACATTTGGCGCGATTTTTGAATCAAAGGGTGAAACTTATAGGGGGGGTGAGACGTATGATGAATATTATGCCGGCAATGTTGATTCGTTCGCTTATCAGCCTCCGATACCTTTGCCGTCGTAATTATTCACCCACTAAACTAATGATAACAAGACACAGACAGTAAATTTTCGTGACCAACGCAAGAGCGGAGCATGCAGCTGTTGCAAGGCTCCGCATCAAAGGCGGGCAACCGTTTTTTGATACAATCTCTCAAAACATTAAAACTGTTATTAAAAAAAACATTCCTACGATGAGTAAAAATTTCATTTCTTTCTTAGTTTTGACCGGCCTGGCGCTGTTTTTTTTCCCGGCCTGCTCCATGGAGGACTCCTATATTCCGAACAGCGAGAGGCTGCCCGACGGGCCTGTTGCCGTAACGTTTACCTCCAATACTCCCTCCACTCGTACCACCCTTGGGGGCACGCAGTGGGTGCCCGGCGATTCGATTGGTATATATATGGTGAAACATACGGAGGCGATTGCGGCCAACCTGGCAAACAATCGTAAGTTCACTGCCTTCGGATTTCAGTCCGGGCTGCCGAATAATCCGGACGAGATGATGGCCGACGGTGAGGGCAATCGCATCTACTGGCAAGGAGGCGAGAACATGAACTTCATTGCCTACTACCCGTACCGTCCGATAGTTAACAACTTCAGCATCCCTATCGACGTCAGGGTTCAGGATAACGATTCGCTCATAGATGTGCTGTATACCAGGAATAATACCAACCCTATGAACGTGACCACGCACGGCGCGCCGAATCAGCGTGTGAACCTTGTGTTCCAACACGTGCTCAGTAAGATGATAGTTAATATCACCACGGATAATACGACTGCAAACAGCGACGTGGTGATCCCCGGCATGAGCACATTGCTGTACAACGTGCCTCTGACGGCTGCGCTTGGGCTGAACGACGGCACGCTCACGGCTTCGGCCCAGCGCGGCCTTATCAGCCTGAAGGGCGTGACGCCTAACGCAGGCGCCGATACCACCTTCCAGGCGATCTTTATTCCGCATGCCGTGGATGATGCAACGACAGGGCCGGAGTACTTCCACCTGCAAACGATACGCCGGTTCTACGATGTAGCAATTGCGGACCAGGCAAGCTTCCTTCCCGGCTATATCTATACGTATAATATTACGCTGGAGGGAGAGACGGCTGTGAAGCTAACCGCAACTATCAAGGCATGGGACGACTGGCAGCCGGGCGCGGGCGAGGATGAGGCTACCGTGGGGCAAGACAATACCGGCGCCCTTTCGCGCAGGGTTGTGGGAGGCGGAGCCGATACGCTTACGCTGGCCTACGTGCGGGCTACGGCCGTATTCAACCTCGGCTCGGACAAGGCGGCACACGCCAAGGGGATGCCGAGCACGCCGGTGCACCAGGTGCAGCTGTCGAGCTCGTTCCGCATGTCGAGCACGGAGATCACCAATGCGCAGTTTGCCGTCTTCCTGAACGACATAGGCGCGGCCAAGTCGGGCAACTATGCGGCCAAGGACATCAACTATCTTGCCTCCGAGGTGCCGGCCGGCGTGAAGAACCTTGTTCAGACGTCTACTAACGGTGTGACGTATAGCGGAGGGCTTTGGGCGCCGCAGTCGGGCAAGGCCGCCTTCCCGGCGCAGAACGTCACCTGGTACGGCGCCATCGCTTATGCAAGATGGGCGGGAGGCAATCTGCCTACCGAGGCTCAGTGGGAGCTGGCCGCCCGCGGCGATACGCCGTCGGATAAGGACTACATCTCGCCGGCCCCGTCATACGACGGCAACGATATGCTCAGCTATGCGGTGTCGGGCACGGCTACGGCTGCAGTGGATTCTAAGCCGGCCGTGAAAGGCCTGCGCTGCATGTTCGGCAACGTTTACGAATGGTGCTACGACAGGGTTCCGAACAATACGAGCGGCTATCTGGGCGTGGCTCAGGGACAGTGCTACGACGATCCGCTGAGCGATGAGCCCGTGACGGATGATACCTACGCCGTACTGCGCGGCGGCAGCTATACTAATGCAGCCGAGGCTACGGGCAACTCGGCCACCAGCTACTGGATTGGCCAGCGGTATGCGCGAAAGATCTCGACCATTACGGAGTATATAGGATTCCGCGTTGTATTCAGCGTACACTGACATGAGCGGCAAGTTTAATTTTAATTCAGAAAACAACATGAAAGCAATAAAGTATCTTACTACGCTTACTACGCTTACGGCCGCCATCGCTATGATTGCCTTGCAGGCATGTTCGTCGAATGAGGCCCTCGACCCGAACGATGACGACAAACCATACCTGACGGCTAAGACCGCGGTTAAGTTCTCGTCGGGCGCTCATATAGGAACCCGCACGGCTGCCGGCGGCAACGAGTGGGTAACGGGCGACTCCATCGGTATCTACATGATGCGGTTTGCCGACGCCATAGGCCTCAGCATAGCCGACAATCGCCTCTACCTTGCGCAATCCGACGGCTGGCAGAACATCTCGATTGTACCGGCCACGCACGAGCAAACCATATACTATCCGGACGCCGTAACGCCCATCAAGTTCATAGCCTACTATCCCTGGAAGCCCTACGCAGCCGACGGCATCAGCAGCAGCTACGTCTATCCCGTCGACCTCAGCCACCAGGAGGACAGCGCGCGCATCGACCTGCTCTACGGCACCTTCGACGGCACATCCGACGGCACCGGCACAGGAGTGCTGCAATCGTCCAACCCCATCGACCTCAGCTTGCAGCATCAGCTCAGCAAGATCATCATCAACGTGAAGGCCGAAGACCCCACCGACGTGATAGTGCCCGGCATGCATGCCACTATCAACAGCATGCAGGCGCTGGCCGACTTCGACCTCGGAACGGGAACGCTCACGCCCAAGGGAGGCCAGCGAGCCATAGGCATGGCCGAGACTCCTGTAACCAAGCAGGGCTTCGAGGCAGCCTTCCAGGCTATCATCCTGCCGCACACCATCACCGGGCCCGGCCTGGAGCTCATACAGATGAATACCATAAAGAGGCAGTTCTCGTGGGATATAAACAACACGGTGCTCAGCGCGTTTGACCCCGGCATGCAGTATACCTTCAACCTCACGCTGGTGGGCGAAGCGCAGGTGCTCTTCACCGCCGAGATTGCCGCATGGGACGACAGCACTCCGCCCGAAGTAGAAACCAAGCCCACCTCCGCATCCGGAACTATCAGCAAAAAGGTAATAGCCGGCGGCCTCGACACGCTCACCGTGGCTTTTATACATCCCAAAGAGCCCTTCATGATGGGCAGCGTGCTCGGAGCTTCGGCTACAACCCCAAGTATTCCTCTACACAAGGTGACGCTATCCAAATCTTTCTTCATAGGCCAGGCCGAAATCAGCAATGCGCAGTACGCACGATTCCTGAATACGGTTGGTGGCTCCACGGTTAACGGCAGCGGCGATATAAGTATGGACGTAAGGCCGTGGATTCCCGAAGTTACGACCCCCACCGTGGTTATCGGATGCACGAGCTCAGGATCATTTTCGATAGGCGACTATGGAATTAAATTAACTAGCGGTAAATATGTTCCCGTAGCCGGCTGTGAAAACAATCCTGCAACCGGCGTCACTTGGTACGGAGCCCTGGCTTATGCAAGATGGGCCGGCGGAACTCTCCCCACCGAAGCCCAATGGGAATACGCCGCACGCGGAGGAGCGACGGCAGAATACGTGAACGGAACGGCCAACGGCAGCGGAGCTCCGCCTTTAAGTGACTACGCATGGTTCAACAAGAGCAGCGGCAGCAAACCTCCCGGTGCGCCTTACCAGACCAACGGATATAATCTTTACCACGTATCCGGCAATTTACAGGAATGGGCGCTCGATCTCCTGAGTTCATCCTCGGAAAGTTACGACCCCATAGCCCTGCCCGTCGTCGACCCGATTAGCCCCGGCAGCGCCATCACCGTAACCGACAACACATACGGCGTGCTGCGCGGGGGACATTTCAAAAGCTCTCAATCGGAGCTGTACCTGGGATTCCGCTATGCCCAAAAGGTGAACGCCAACGGCACAAACCAGGGCTTCCGCATCATCTTCCCGCTTCAATGAAAATTCAGACGACAAAATTTCGTTTGTTCTTAGACGAAAAATTTTTAAATAGCTAAAAGAAAGGAAATACATCCTTTGGGTGGCCGTCAGGAGTGATCCTCGCGGCCACTTTTTTGTTGGGGGGAATGTGTGTAGAGACGCGATTAATCGCGTCTCTACGGGGTAGGGTATTGCAGGCGATGCATCACCGAAAAGCTTTGATGCGCCGCCGCTTCTTAGTATATTCGTGGCATAATTAAAATAGCAACAAGATTATGGCAACAATTACGCTGGAATACGATGCACGAAACAAGAAAGCAAAGCAAATGATTGACGATTTCCTGGCTTCAGGCCTGGTTACCCGCAAACAAACCGGCCTGGAAGAAGCTTTGGACGATGTGGAGCAAGGCCGGCTCACAACAGTGCATACTCCGAAAAAACAGAAATAGGGCAGGGGATCAAAACGTATTTCCGCCCGCCCATGCAGGAGGCCCGTATGGGGTTCAAAAAGTAGTTCACGCTCGAACAATAGGTCATTCCCGCGAAGGCGGGAATCTCCGATCGAAAAACGGTTACGATTGTATTGCTATCATATGAAAAGCACATACTATCGTCCCAACTATCGATCGGAGATTCCCGCCTTCGCGGGAATGACCCATTGTTCGAGCGTGAAGGGCATTTTACCGACGTCGCAAGCCTTGAAAAATCTAATTATTAGAAGTCCCCTTTCTGCACAGTAGTATGCGCCGGGCATGCTTATCTCCAACCAAAGCCGCACTGTGCCCGATGCGGCTTTCCTCGGATTCCGGCGAGCAGCCATGAGGCTTCCGGCTGCATGAGCCGCTTCATTTGTGAGGTTATAAAACAAAAGATAACTTTGGGCGATTTTTGCATGTCTACTTACTGAGATGATTTTATTTGTGTCGCTAACGCATTAATACCTGTTTCTTATGACCGAATTTAATGATGTGTCGGAGCACCCCGACATTATTTTATTGCAGCGAAAGTGCGCCATCGGATATTGCTACTTGATGATATTCAACATTATCATATCGGCAGCCATGGCTTGGGCTTTATTTTTAGGCAATCTTGCCTGCTTAATTTTTGTATGCGTGCTCTTGGCAGCGCATGTATGTGCCTTATTCCTGGCCTATCGCAAGCCGCTTTATAAATGGCGCAATTTTGCCGTTGCACTCACTTTGTGCGTAATGATTGCGCTCATACCCATTATCATCGTTGCTCATACCCTGGGAAATGAGACGCCCTACTTCTGGTTGCTGATTCCTCCCTTAGCTTACTATATTATATATCCGACCGCAAAAATGAGTAACATTGTGATTTTCCTTGGCTCTATAATCTTCCTGATCGTCACCATCATGATAATATCCGTCATAATCATTATCCCTGTGGTGGCGCCATACGTCAAGGAATGGCACATAGCTGTGGCGAGCAATCAATTGTCGCTAATGCAGATGCTGTCGATGAGATACCCTGTTTTTGCAGTGCCCTCCTTCGTGTTTTTCTTTTTCTATCACATGCTCATCATAGCCGAAGCTAAGGCTGTGATTGCAGTAGGCAGCAGCACCGTGCGCGGATACGACCCCAGCATGGAGCGCTTCGACGAGATTAGCATAGGGAAATACTACGAGCTCTACGACAGCATAGTGGAGTATTTCGAGAAGGACAAGCCTTACCTCGATCCCAGCTTCAGCCTGGCGCAGCTCAGTATACATTTCAACAGCAACAACGCATACGTGTCGAGGGCCGTCAAGCTGAAAAGGAACATGAGCTTCACAACATTTGTAAACTCTTACAGAATAGAAAAGGTGAAAGAACTTATACGCAACAGCCGCGACGTCTACACCTTTGAACACATCTACACAGCCGCAGGTTTTGTCAATCAATCCACATTCAACAAGGCCTTCAAGCAAATCGAAGGCGTCACTCCAAGCGAATTTGCGGCCAGGTGAGTGTTCTGTTTTCTTTGCTGCAAACAATGGCTAAATGTTATTTTGACGAGAACGGCTCCTACTCCGGAGCCTTCGCTTTTTGATTAGGGCGCTTGCTTTTTACTTTGATGTTGTACATACCGATTGTATCCTGAGTAATGAGGGCCTAAGATTCTCTTTTGAGATTTTACCGGACAGTAATACCGCGAATGTATTCCGGGAAAGCATGCTGTTGCATTTGAGCCTGTGTGATTGCCGGACGGAAGTACAAGCCGGGCTTCGGTTGCCGTAAATAAATCCGGAGCAGCAATTGCGCTGTTTGGGCTGCTGCAAAAGATTGAAGCCTCACTAATTGCTGTTTTATTTCTACATTGCGGCATGATAAGATATGAACAGAAGATATATTGTACGGATAATGCTCGGAAGGGCTTGAGCGGAATTGCTTTCGCAGGGCTTGTCCGTAGCCGGATCGGTATGGCGGTAATGCTGACGGCGGCGCTGCTTATGCCGGCCGGATTGATGAGGGCTCAAAGCGATTCATTGTCGCACTACCTCGAATTCGGCGCTATGCATAATGCCGGGCTGCAATCGGCTTTTGCATTGATGCAGGCTGCCATGCAAAAGCTGCCGCAGGCCGGCGCGCTCAACGATCCTCAACTCGAAATCGGCTTCTTCCTGCAACCCATGACGCTGGTTGAAGGACGCCAGGCGGCCGAGCTGAAGCTGATGCAGATGTTCCCGTGGTTCGGTACGCGCAAGGCCGCCCGCACCGAGGCTCAGCACATGGCCAATATGGCTTACCAGCAGTTCCGCGAGGCTCGCGACAATCTGTGGCTGGAGATTTCCACCCGGTGGTACACTCTCTGCAAGCTGAAGCTCAGTTTGCGGTACAGGCGTGAGCAGCGCGATTTGCTGCTGAAACTCGAAGCCCTTGCTCTGAGGCGGATGGAGGCCGCGGCGGGGGCTTCCAATACGGGCTCGGCCACAGCGCCGGCTCAGATGCCCAATACTGCACAGGCTCCGGCGGCTTCTCCGGCAGGAGGAATGAGCGGCATGAGCGGCATGGGAGGAGGCGCAGGCACGGCACAGCCTGCCGCTCCGCAAGCTTCCATGAGCGGCATGAGCGGAGGGGGAGCCGGCGCGGGAATGACTGAGGTGCTGAACATCCGAATGGAGCTGGCCGAAACCGAGTTTGCCCTCGAAAGCCTCGAATCGGAGCTGGCGGCGGAAACGGCTGCCTTCAACCTGCTGATCAATAGTCCGCAGGAGCTGCGGATAGGCCTGCCCGACTCTGTCGGGCTCGCTGCTCTGCAATGGAACGAGGCCGACATGCCTGCACTGATACGGCAGAATAATCCTATGCTGCTCATGGCGGATGAGGAGGCTAAAGCCTATAAGGCTAAGGAGGAAATGGACAGGCTGATGGGCCTGCCCATGTTTGGGATCGGCTTGCAGTACATGCTGATTAACCGCCTGCCCGAGGCCGAGCCTATGGATATGGAGGCCGGTGCGGCTATGAATTCCATGAACGGAAAGGATATGCTGATGCCCATGCTATCCGTTTCCATTCCCATTTTCCGCAACAAGTACAAGGCCCGTATGCATGAAGATCGCTACATGCGGCAGGCTGCTCTGGCCCGGCTGGATGATACCTTCAGCCTGCTGACTGCGGAGCTGGGCAGATACAGGCATAAACTGTCCGACGCGGCAAGGCGTATCAGCCTCTATCAAAAGCAAAGCTCGCTGGCCGAAACCGCCGGCAACCTGGCCGCACAGAGCTTTGCCTCCGGAGCGGGCAGCCTGGCCGAGGCTATACGCTCGCAGAGCCGGCTGCTCGACTACCGCCTTAAATCCATAGAGGCTATTGCCGACTATAATATAACTGTTGCCAACATTAACAAACTTATCTCTGACAATGAAACGGATTGATACATTAAAACCATACGCATACCTTGCCATGGCCTGCGCCGCCGGAATCCTGATAGGAATATTATCGCAGCGAAGCTGTGCCGGCAGTCACCACAGTCACAATCACGAAGAGGCCGCCGAGGCCGGCCGGGTATGGACATGCTCCATGCATCCGCAAATCAGGCAGGACCATCCGGGCAAATGTCCTATATGCGCCATGGACCTGATTACGGTAAGGGCTACCGCAGGCAGTTCCACGCTCGACGATCCCGAGGCTATACCATGGTCGACGGAGGCTGCCGCACTGGCCGACATACGCACTTCAATCGTGAGGCGCACTTCACCGATAGTCGAGCTGCGCCTCTACGGCTCGATCAGGCTCGACGAGCGCCGGCTGCAATCGCAAACCTCTCATGTAGCCGGGCGAATAGAAAAGCTGTCGGTGAGGTTCGCCGGCGAAAGGGTGCAGCCGGGGCAGGTTATAGCCGAGATATACTCGCCCGACCTGCTGAACGCTCAGCAGGAGCTGCTCGAAGCCTTAAAATGGGCCGAATCGCAGCCTGCACTGCTCAATGCCGCCCGCGAAAAGCTCCGCCTGTGGAAGATTCCCGACGAAATGATTGCAGACATTGAACGAACAGGTAAGGCCAGGCCTACGGTAGAGATTATAGCCGGCCACGGAGGAGTGGTGCTGACCAAGAGAGTTGAGCAGGGAGATTATGTAGACAGGGGAGGCGTCCTCTTCGAGCTGGCCGACCTCTCGTCCGTATGGGCCGTGTTCGAAGCATACGAATCCGACCTCCCCTACCTGCGCGTCGGAGGGAAAACGGACTACACGCTGCCTGCCCTTCCGGGCGAAAGCTTCACCGGACACATATCCTTCGTCGACCCGGTTCTCGACCCGGTATCGCGAACCTTAAAAGTGCGGGTCGAGACGGTCAACCCCGGCCTCAAACTCAAGCCGGGAATGTATGCTCACGGATTGGTGAAAACATCGCCCGCAAACAAGGCCGGCGCTCTGTCCATCCCCCGCTCGGCGGTTTTATGGACAGGCAAACGCTCAGTCGTCTACGTCAAACTGCCTGAGGATATGCCCGTGTTCAAGCTGCGCGACGTTGAACTCGGAGCATATACGGGCAGCGATGTGGTGATTCTGTCCGGACTTGAGGAAGGCGAGGAAGTGGTTACCAGCGGCGCCTTCATGATAGACGCATCGGCCCAGCTGGAAGGCAAGAGCAGCATGATGAACAGAGCCGACGGCCAGCCGCTTATGCTTGCCGTGGAAGGCCTGTGCGAGATGTGCAAGGAGCGCATAGAGGCTGTGGCCAAGAGCCTGAACGGAGTGGCGTCGGCCGTATGGAACATGCAAGCCGGGAAGCTTGAGCTGCGGATAGCGCCTGAGAGCATAGAGCTGACTGCGATTGCAAAGGCGATAGCTGCCTCCGGTCATGATAATGCTTTGTTCAGGGCCGACGATGCCGTCTACGCGGCGCTTCCCGAATGTTGCCTCTATCGCGAAGGCAAGTAGCCTGCGGCGCGCCAAGCCTGCCGGCGCCGGGGTCGAATATTTTCGACCCCTATTTTTTGGGGGGTATGTGTAGGGCGGGAATGGCCGCAGATAGAATTCGGCAGCCGGGAAAGCCGTTTTAACCGCTCCGGAAGCCGATCACGTTTGGAATTTGCCCCAAAAAGTTTTCCGCAAGGAAATTCCATTTGTAATTTCCTTAAAATTTTTTTTGGGAAGGAAATCGCAAATGTAATTTCCTTAAAATTTTTTTTGGGAAGGAAATTACAAATGGAATTTCCTTAAAATTTTTTTTGGGAAGGAAATCACAAATGTAAATTCCTTAAAATTTTTTTTGGGAAGGAAATCACAAATGGAATTTCCTTAAAATTTTTTTTGGGAAGGA
>JAITGS010000050.1 GCA_031280435.1 Tannerellaceae bacterium
GGGCGAATATAGTTAAAAAAGCCTCGATTCACCCAAAACGGGGTGAATCGAAAACCTAATCCAATAACAACCAGCGCTTTGGAATCTTGCCGAAAATGACGTGGCGAAGTCAGGAAAAAAGCTCTCAAAAATTTGCAGGAGACTTAGAATTCGGCATGCTGCCTATGAACCGACCTCTTGCCCGACGCTTGATGCATAGCGGCTCAGAAAGGCTATCAGGGCGGTGAGTTGGGTGGGGTACTTCAGGTTGGGATCAAGGCGGACGGTTATGCTTTTCGTTAGGGCTTTTTCCGTGTAGGTTATTTGATAGATGATGCCGTCGAAGGGATTGTCGGAGGCTGTATCCCGGTCGAAGCCGTAGGCGTCGGCCAGGCGGAAGAGGCGGGCAGCGGCTAAAAGCTTGCCGAGGGCGGCGGCATCGTCGGGAGTGAGTTGCCCGGTGGCTACCTTTATGTTTTCGCTGTCGGCATGGGCGTCGAAGTAGAGGTTCTGGCGGCGCAGGGTATAGTTGCGCCGGCTGTCAATTTCTATGGTCATCTTGTAGTTTTCTATGCTTTCGAGGGTGAGGGCGATCGTATAGTCGGTGGGGGCGGTACGGCATCCGCTAATGGTGAGCGCAAAAAGGATGAGGATGCCGAGTGCGTATTGTTTCATGTTGCGTAGATTAAATAGAAAGGGTACCCTGACGGATACCCTTTCATCGTTAAAAGTATTTAATTGTACTTATTTCCAGGGTGCGGGCTGTACGAGATAGGGCTGTCCGCTCTCGTCGTTACCCATCTGCTGTATCTGATTCAGCGGCACGGGGAACATGGTCTTTGCGGCCGGAAGCGGGGTGACGCCGTTGAACTTGGCGATGTACTTCTGCTCGTATTCCACGTAGGCGGCTATTTCGGCTGCCATGTAGTCGCCTCCCCAGCGGGTGAGGTCGAACCAGCGCTGTCCTTCCATTGCGAGCTCCAGCTTGCGCTCCATGCGGATGGCTTTGGTGCAGACGGCTTTGTCGCCGAATGCTGCATGGGAGGCGGGATAGTTGGCGATCTTGTAGTTGGCGGCGGGGGCTCCCTCGGCGTTCTTGATGATGTTCACGTCTTTGGCGGCGCGGCTACGTATCTGGTTCACGAGGCCCATGGCTCCGGCCAGGTCGCCGTCGTTGGCAAGGCACTCGGCGTAGAGCAGCATGGCGTCGCGTACGCTGAGGTACTGTATGTTCATGGCCGAGCCTGGCGCCCATCCTGCGTTCATGCCGGAGCGTCCGAGGCCTGCGTCGGCTTCTGCCTGGCTATATACGTGCTTTTTGGGCATGAAGATGCCGCCGTTGGTTGGGTCGCGCACCCAGTTTTTGGCGGGGCCATAGTCTTTGTAGGGCAGTCCGTAGCGGCCTACGGCGAAGTCGAGGCGGGGGTCGATTTCGACATCGTCGTCGTTGACCGAGAGGATCTCTTTGTTGGTGTCCTCGTCGGTATTCCTTACGGTCACGCTTGCCTTGGCGCGGTATTCGCCGTTGAGGTACGGCAGTCCGTCGGCATTAACCTGGTATGAGTTGACGAGCTCGAAGGATGGCTGATAGAAGCCGCAGCATCCGCCGGGCCCGCTGTTGTGCGGATAGCACAATGACATGCCCATGTTGCCGTGGTCGTTGCCGTCGTTGGAGAACTGCACTTCGAATATGGATTCGGGGCTTGAGTTGTCCATGTTTGTGTTCCAGTTGTCGGACTGATTGTCGGCCAGGCCGAATTTCTTGCCCGAATTGGTGGAGCCGTTGGCGAGTACGTCGGCGAGGATTGGCTTTGCGTCGGCGAGCTTGCCTTGCTGCATGAGGATCTTTGCCTTAAGCATCTTGGCTGCCCATACGTATGCGCGTCCGAGGTCGGCGGGCTTTGCGGGTAGGCCTGCTATGGCTTTGTCGACGTCGGCCAGGATGTTCGGATAGATGTCCTTGTCGTTATGCACAAGGGGATTGTTGTCCGTATAGCTCTCGTCTATATAGGGCATGAAGGGGCCGAAGACTTTCACTCCTTCGAAATAGAAGAGCGCGCGAAGGAAGTAGAGCTCGGCACGGCGAACGCCCTTGAGGCTTTCGTCCATGGGGACGTCGTCTATCATCCGCAGGGCAAAGCTTACCCTCTGGGCGCCTTTGTATACCCATCTCCACTTCTCGTTTATGTAGCCGTTGGTATTGATGAGTGTGTAGGTTTCCATGCTGTTGAGCACGGCCTGGTCGTTGGAGTCGCTGCCTTTGTTGGCATCGCCGCCGTACATCCCGCTCAGTGCCCAGTTGAAGATGCTGGCTCCCCAGTCGGGGGCGGTGAGGGTGGCATATGCTGTGGTGGTGAACATCTCCGCACCTTCTACGGTGGATAACATTTCCTTGTCGACGCTTCCTTGCGGTGATTTATAGAGGAAATCTTCTCCACAGGAACATAACATGAAAAGCATGGCGCATATCAGCGCTCCGGTATATTTCAATTTCATATTTTGTACGTGTTAATAGGTTACTAATTAGAATGCAAAATTGACGCCGAGTGTGAAGCGCATGATGTTAGGCCAGGCTCCCATGTCGAGTCCTCTGCGGAGGTCGGCATTGTTGCCTTCGTTTACGTCGGCATTGGTGAGCTCCGGATCCAGTCCTCTGTACTTGGTGAAAGTGAGCGTGTTTTCCAGCTGGAAATACAGGCGGAGGTTGGATATGGTGGCCTTTTTAAGCAATGGCTTCGGGAAGGAGTATCCCAGGACGAGGTTCTTGAGCCTCAGGAACGATGCGTCTTCTACGAAGTATGAGTTCGTGTTGAGCGAATAGCTGTCGTCGGCATCAATAATAGGCAGTACGGCATTGGTCTTGCCGGGTTCCCAGGAGAGGTCGCGCATGCGGCTGGAGCGGTTGCCTCTGAAGAGCTGGAAGTCGGTGAAGGCGGCCGTGTTGTTGAACAGGTCATTGCCTATCGTGGAGTACCAGAACATGGTGAAGTCCCAGTTCCTGTAATTCAGCCCGAGGTTTAGTCCGGCGATAAGGTCGGGATGCGGATTGCCTATGACGGTGCGGTCGTTGGCGTCGAGCTTGCCGTTGCCGTCGAGGTCGGCAAATTTGAACTTGCCTACCCACTTATTGGCTCCGTCCGCGTCGAGCTGTGAGCTGACGCCAAGCGGCAGCCTGGCATTTACTTCGGCTGCGTTTTCATAGAAGCCGTCTACCTTGTAGCCGTAAAACTCGGCTATGGGCCGTCCTTTCATCGTCCTTGTGATATCGCCGTTGAGGCGAGCGCCGCCTTTCCAGATAGCGTAGTCGTCGGCGTTGGATAACTTGACGACTTCGTTGGTGTAGTGCGACAGGTTGAGCGCTACGTCCCACGAGAGGTCGCCCTTGGAATCATGGTAGGTGAAGTTGGCGTCGAAACCGGTGTTCTTCATATCTCCGAAGTTGATGTACGGAGCGTCGGCTTCGCCTGCTATTCCTGAGTAGGCTGCGGGCAGCAACATGTTGGTTGTTTTCTTGCTGTACACTTCTATGCCTACGCCGAACTTGTTCGTGATGGTTGCATCTATACCGACGTTGTAGGTTTCGACGGCTTCCCATTTGGTGTCTTCGTTGCCGAAGCGGCGCAGACGGAAGCCGGTGGTGCCGCCGTTGCTTGCTCCTATGTCGTAGTTGCTTCGGGTGGGTTCGAGCACATACTCGTAGGCGAAGTTGGTTGAGCGTGGCAGCTCGGCGTTACCTACCTGGCCGTATCCTAAGCGGAGCTTCATATCTGTCAGCCAGTCGCGCGTGGAGGCCATGAAGCTCTCTTCCGACAAGCGCCAGCCGAGAGATACTGAGGGGAAGGTACCGTAGCGGTTGGAGGGCGAGAAGCGCGAAACGCCGTCGCGACGAACATTGACCGTTACGAGATACTTGTCCCGGAATGAATAATCCACGCGACCGAAGATTCCGAAGAGGGCGAACTCGCCGTTGTATGAAGATTCGGCTACGCGCTGGTCGTTGTTCTCTCCAAGGTTTAGCACCCATGTGTTGGGGAATCCTTCCAGGACGTCGGCATAGTTGTAACGTCGGCCTGTCATGGAGCGGCCCAGACCGTCGCGGATGGCTTCCGTTCCGAGCAATACCTTCAGGCGGTGCACTTCGTTAAGCAGTGCGCTATATGTTACGGTGTTCGACCATACCCAGCGGAAGTTGAACCCGGCTTGCTCCTCAAGGCTGTTCTGCTTGCTTGATTCGGAGAATTCAAGATTCTTCTTTGCCATGCTGTAACTGTACTTGTTGGTGTAGTCCAAGCCGAAGCTGGTGCGGAAGGTGAGGTTCTTCATCAGGTCGACCTCTCCCCATACGTTGCCGAACAGGCGCGAATTGCTCCAATAGTTGTCTTTCTCGCGAACGAGTATGGACACGGGATTCTGCCAGTTGCCGGTTCCGGGAATGATGGAGCCTGCAAAGTTGTTGGCAAGGTCGTATACCGGAATCCAGGGCGAGGCGCGGTATGTCCACGAATAAATGGAGGCCTCCGAAGTGTCGTTCACGCGGCCGAGGTCTTTCCACCATGCGAACGAGAGGTTCTCGCCCACGCGCAGCCAGGGCCGTATGTTGAACGAGGAGTTCATACGGGTGGAGTAGCGGGTATAATAGCGGTGCAGGTGAACGCTATTCTGGTCGAAATATCCGAGGCTGGCGCTGTACTGTCCCTTGTCGGTGCCGCCGCTAAGGCCGAGCTGATGGCTCTGCATGGGGGCAAACTCGTTAGTCACCTCGTCCCACCAGTTCGTATCGGAATAGTTGGCGTACACATTGCCTGGGTAGCTGTACGAGTCCATGTTGATGGCATCCATGCCGCCGCCGTTGTTCGACAGGTATTGATAGGGCGAGAAGCCGTCGGCTCCGCTCTTGAAGATGTCGTGATCGGGGCGAGTTCCGCTTGCCCATGCTCCCGACAGCTTCAGCGCATTGGCCTTGCCGAGCCATTCGAGCTTCATGCGATCCTCGGAGTTCAGCACATCGTAGCGCTTGCCGGGCTGCTGCACGCCGAAGTATGCATCGTAGGTGAGAACCGGCTGGCCTGTGTTTGTGCCCTTCTTGGTGGTGATAAGGATAACGCCGTTGGCAGCCTGAGCTCCGTAGATAGCGGCGGCCGAAGCATCCTTGAGCACCTGCATGCTCTCTATGTCGTTAGGATTGAGCGAGCTCAAGTCCTGGTTTCGCGACGATACTCCGTCGATTACGTACAGAGGGCCGTTGTCATTAATGGTATTGACGCCGCGAATACGAACCATGGTTGCCGCTCCGGGCGCTCCGGATGTGCCGATGTAAACGCCTGCGGCTTTTCCCTGGAGCTTCTGCGCGGCCGACGAGCCGGTCGATTTAAGCAGCTCCTTGGTATCTACTACGGCTACCGAGCCGGTGATGTCGCGCTTTTGCTGTGTGCCGTATCCCACTACGACCACTTCTTCCAGACGCTGGGTGTCGTCGCGGAGCTGTACGTTGATTGTGCGCTGATTGCTCACGGCTATGTCTTGAGCGATGTAGCCTACATACGAGAACGACAGCGTTCCGGAGGCCGGCACTTGCTCGAGGCTATATTTGCCGTCGATGTCGGTAATAGTACCGTTGGTCGTTCCTTTAACTATAACGTTCACGCCGATGAGAGGCTCACCGGCGACATCGGTAACGGTTCCCGATACCGTGCCTGTCTGGGCAAACACCGGACAAGCAGCTAACAGAAGCAGAAAAGTCATTACGCAAGTAAAGCCTTTCTTAATGAATTGTTGTTTGATAAAAAAAGATTTTCTCATGCTTTTGTTTTTTTATAATAAAACTTAATTGGTTTAACAAAGACGGATGGATTGCCCATCCTCGCTTGGTACAGATTAAGATCAACTCCTTCTACATAGGCATTACATTTATTAAAAGATTAATATTAGATTGAGGTATTCAGGATTTTGTCATTTTATTCGTCCCTTTATTCTGCGCAAATATATGCTTTTTTTGGGATAACAAAATTTTTTTTAATTAAAATCGCTTCGCGCCGGAATCCTTCTTATATACATATTAATAAAGCTTCGCCCTTATCTTTTCGCCTTATGCTCGCCGCCTGTAAGCCTCCCTCCCGCATTGTCACTTTAAAGGGACGTTTAAAGTGACACTGATTTTACCCTCCCACCCAACTTATTTTCAACCTCTTGCCTGCGGATTGTATTTGCACCAATACAAAGCAAATCCAATTCACCGATGAAATCTCCAAGGGCAAATCCAAGTAGAAACGCAGCTTCGGCAGCCGAACAATTTTCGAGCGCGTTCAGAAACTGGAAAGTTTCCCGCCGAGCGAAGGCAAACTTTCCAGTTTCTGAAAAGCTTCCCGCCGAGCGAAGGCAAACTTTCCAGGTTTTGAACAGCCTTTAGGCTATACGGAGAGCGTCCATATTTTGGGACGACCCCGCGGAACTCCATACCAATAATTTTTTTCAGAGGAGCAACATGGTGTGCTCTGCATTTTGAGATTCAGGTTTAACATGGCTTTTATGATACAAACAGTTTGAAGCTTAAAATATACTCATCATCTCTTGCTTTTTTTCTAATGCTGAGTTACGGGTAGAACAACATGGGGCAAACCCGGCCTTCCTGCTTACAGGGAGCCTTTATTCCCGCCCTTATGTGAATTAGCGGCTATCGGGCTCTTTGTTTTTTGTCTGAAAGGCATATATTTGCGACGCAAACCCTAAATAATATATATATATCATGGACGATAAAGATTTCAGACTACATAATGGCCCTTGCGGTATTTGCCGCAACGGATGCAGCCGCATCCAAGATACCAAGCTTAATACCTACGACTGGATGAGCGACCTGCCCGAAGCGGCCTACGAAACGCACTACGTTGAGGTGCAATTCAAAAACACCCGCAAGGGATATTATCTGAACACAAATAACCTGGCGCTTGAGAAGGGAGACATAGTGGCGGTGGAGGCTTCGCCGGGACATGACATAGGAGCCGTATCGCTCACCGGCCCTCTCGTCAGGCTCCAGATGAAGAAAAACAACCTGCGCATAGACGGAGCCGAGCCTAAGCGCATATATCGCCGGGCCAAGGCGGCCGACATGGATAAGTACGAGGAAGCAAAGAAGAAAGAGCATCCCACCATGATTCGCTCCAGGCAAATAGCCGCCGAGATGGGCCTCGCCATGAAAATAGGCGACGTGGAGTATCAGGGCGACGGCAATAAGGCTATCTTCTACTACATTGCCGACGAGCGCGTCGACTTCCGCCAGCTCATCAAGGTCTTTGCCGAAACCTTTAGGGTGCGCATCGAGATGAAACAGATTGGCGCACGCCAGGAAGCAGGACGAATCGGAGGTATAGGGCCTTGCGGACGCGAACTCTGCTGCTGCAGCTGGATGACATCCTTCACCTCCGTATCTACCGGGGCGGCCCGCTACCAGGACATCTCCATGAACCCGCAGAAGCTGGCCGGGCAATGCGCCAAGCTCAAGTGCTGCATCAACTACGAGATAGATGCCTACGTGGAGGCTCTCAGGCGATTCCCGGCTCGCGAAACCGTACTCGAAACGCAGGAGCACACCTACTTCACCTTCAAAACCGACGTCTTCAAGCGGGAGATAACCTTCTCAACCGATAAGCTCCTTGCCGCAAACCTGGTCACTATCGACGTCGACCGCACCTTCGAAGTTATAGCCATGAACAAGCGCGGGCAAAAGCCATACTCGCTCTCGGCCGACGAGCGACCCCGCTCGCACAACGACGGCAAAGACATACTCGGACAGGGCAGCCTCACGCGCTTCGACCAGTCGTCGAAGAAGAAACGCCGCCGGAAGCCTCCCACGCCCGGCAACGGCAAAAAGCAGGGCTCATGAGGCCTCAGCCGGCAATCGCCATCGCTGCGGTCGCAACATCACTGCTGCTCCTTGCCGCTTGCTCCGGCAAGGCCGTATCCAATTACTATCAGGTGATAGACGGCTCCAAATGGGACAGGGATACGGAATACAGCTTCTCGTTTATGATTGACGACGTTTCGGAGCCCTACAACATCGTCATGGAAGTGAGGCACCACGACGCCTACCCTTTTCACAACCTCTGGATCTTTTGCACCGAAGAATCGCCAGTAGGGCTGCTGCTGCACGACACCGTCGAATGCAGGCTGGCCGACGAGCACGGCCGATGGACCGGTCGCGGACTGTCTCTGCGCGAAGCCGCCTTCCCCATTCGCCGCCTCCATCGCTTCCCCATCCGCGGCCAATACACCTTCGGCATACGCCACGGCATGCGCGGAGAAGCCCTCACAGGCATCAGAGAAATAGGAATAAGAATAGAGAAATAAGCGCCGGCGCTGTCGGCTTCCCACAGAACATTCCCCCTCTAAAAGGGGCGTCAAAAGGAGATGCACGACTGAAAAATGGGTCATTCCCGCGAAGGCGGGAATCTCCGATCGAAAAACGGTTACGATTGTAGTTGTATCATATAAAACAACAAATACTATCGTCCCAACTATCGATCGGAGATTCCCGCCTTCGCGGGAATGACCCATTTGGGCAGGCGGAATTGCATTTTGCCGCCGTCACAAGCCTTGAAAAAGCCAATTATTAGAAGTTCCCTTAACCGTATATGGGAGGCCGCCTCGGCAGCTTCACCAATCACTGCCCGTAACTCGACAGTCCGCAGTTGCGCTCTAAGAGGTAGAGGCGGCGATTGTCGATAAGGCGTATGTTCTTGTGGACGATAGGTTCGGAAGAGGTGGGGAACTGCGTGTGGCCTACCACCTGGACGAAGTCGGGGGCGAAGGCCTCGCGCTCGTAGAGTATCTCCTTGAAGTCGGCCCAGAGAGGGCTGCCGTAGTCGTCGCTGCCGCCGCGATACAGGTAGGATACCTCGCCGAAGGGCTCCTTGTCGACGGCAAAGAGCCTGTTCAGCTGCTCGTCTATGACGGAGCCCAGGCCTGCGAGGCGCTCGGCATGGCGCCGGTGCCATCCTCCGAGTATGCCGGCATGCACGAAGATAGCCTTGCCCGTCAGGCGGCATACGCTGAAGAGGTCTTTGGTATCGTCGTCGGTCAGTATGGAGTGTACCACTTCGAAGACGCTGTAATTAAAGCGCGTGCAGCGGTATTTGGTGTCGTAATAGTGCAGCTCGTGGTTGCCCGTCAGCAAGGTGACGCGATCGGGGTTTTGCTTCTTGAAATCGAGGATCTTCAGGAAAGTCTCTAAGGCCTGCGCCGCGCTGATTCCTTCGGATGAATAGGGATCGAGATAGTCGCCGAGGAAAACCACCTCGCCTTCGTACTCAAGGGCCGGCTCCCAGAAGTTGCGCCCGTGAACATCGGGGACTATTAATATAGGCTTATACATAATGCTACTGATATTTTTTCGCAAATATAAGCAAGCTTGCCGAATCCGCAGGCGCGGCCCGCTATCGAAATGTAGCTGAAGGTGTGTGAGGAATGGGCTGGCGGATGACCGCGGTTTTTATTCGGGTCGAAAATATTCGACCCCTACGGGCCGCCTGTATGCGTTTGATGTATCGCCTGCAATGCCTGACCCCCCGTAGAGACGCGATGCATCGCGTCTCTACACACACACCCCTGCCCGGTTGTTTCCCAATAGCGTCCGGGGTAAATGCTACTGTCGCATTGGCCTCAAAACTTTCCCCAGGGTCAATGCGACTATCGCATTTATCTCCGAAAAATGTTTTGGAGCCAATGCGATTGTCGCATCGAGGAAAAATGGGATTTTTGAGGCTTTCCCGGGCTGATTTTCTGTCCGGAAATATGTTTTGAGAACAAATCGAGAGTCGCAGTGGCCTCCGAAACGGACGGGGAGACAAGTTGGCAGTTGCATCGGTTCCGAAAAAAGCTTTTGGGGACAAGTTGGCAGTCGCAGAGGCCTCCTAAATGTGTTTTGGGCACTTTGCGACTGTCGCATTGGCTCCAAATCGTTTTTTTGTCACTTTGCGACTGTCGCATTGGGGCCGGATGCTTTTCCGGGGCTGATGCGACTGTCGCATTGAGGGGCGGCCCCGAAATTTAAGGCCTGTAATTTATCTCCGACAGAAAAGTGGGAATGGCTTTTTGTGATGCGGGGGGGTGATTTTTCCGGTTCGTAATTCCTGACTAAGTTTGCATACACATTATATTATATATAGAAGTTATGAAAAAGTACCTGTTGCACTTTGTGCTTTGTGCCTTGGCCGGATGGATGCTCTCATGCCGGTCTGAGGGGTCGGGGCCGACCCTTATGCAGTTTGATTCCTCTGCCGAAAGGCCTTCGTTTGCTTTTGCCTTAAAGGATTTGGCTCCCGGCCTGCCTTCGGATTGGGAGGAGTACAATTATTTGGTTTTGGAGATGAAGGCCTCGTCGCCGCAGAGGTTTTACGTGGGGCCCGTCACCGCCGGCGGATTCCTGCCCAAGGGCGTGCAGCCTTTTCCGGGAGCAAGGATTCGCTTCTGCATACCGCTCGACTATTTCCGCAAGCCTCCCGTTTCGGCCGTAGACATGGCCGCTACCTACAACAAGAAGCGCCTGCTGGGCATGGTGAACATACACTCCGAGGCTACCGGAGCCCTGAGGGGCATTGACAGCCTGCGGTTCTATATGAACCGGCCGCTTAATAATCCTACGCTCGAAATATTTGCCGTTTCGCTGGCGGCTGTCGACCCCGGCGACATGCTTCTGCAGGAGGGATTCTTAGTAGACGACTTCGGGCAGTGGGCCGTAGGCGACTGGCCCGGCAAGGCACAAGACATTGCCGACCTGATTGAGGCATGGAAGCATGAGGAGGCCGGACTGGCTCCGCTCTTTCCGGATGCTTCTCCGTATGGGGGCTATCCGGTTAAGGTCGGCGAGGCGGGATTCTTCCGTACTATTCGGATAGAGGGCAGATGGTGGTTCCTCGACCCCGACGGGCATCTGTTCCTGTCGGTTGGGGCGGACTGCATGAATGCGTCGAGCTCCACCTCCGTTGATGGCCGCGAGTACATCTTCCGGGGGCTGCCCCAGGGAAAGCGGGCCGATTATTATCGCCGAAACATAGAGAGCCGCTACGGCGGCGAAGCGGAGGCCGAGGAAGGATGGGTCAATACCGCCCTGAGGCGCATGCGGGCATGGGGATTGAATACGATAGGCAACTGGTCGTCGGCGGACATTATCCGCTCCGCAAAGATGCCCTTCGTGCTGTCGCTGCCGGGGCTGAAGCTGGGCGAGGGCGTAATGGGCCTGCCGGACATCTACGACCCGCAATATGCAGCGGATATTGATAAGGCCATAGGAGGCATGGCTAAACCTTTAGCCAAGAACAGATGGCTTATAGGATACTTTGTGGGCAACGAACAGCCTTGGCCCGGACAGGAATCCTTGCTCTGCGACCGAATCCTCGAAGGCCCCGACCGGCCGTTCAAGACCGCCCTCAACGAATGGCTCAGGCAAAAGGGCGACTCGCCTGAGGCCAGGAAGGCTTTCGTTTACTATACCTTCGACCGCTTCCTCGGATTAGTTAACGCCACGCTCCGCAGGCACGACCCCAATCACCTGAACATAGGCATGAGGTTCGGAGGCGAAACGCCGGACGAGCTGCTGGCCTTGACGGGCAAGCACTTCGATGTGTTCAGCTACAACTGCTACGCTACGGTTCCCGACACTGCCTTCATGAACCGAGTGGCTCGCATTACGGGCCTCCCCATACTGATCGGCGAGTACCACTTCGGCGTGCCCGACCGCGGAATGGCTGCCGGCATAGTGCAGGTGGCTTCGCAGCAGGAACGAGGCGAGGCCTACCGGCTATACAACGAAGAAGGATACGCACATCCGTCGCTCATAGGAGCCCACTGGTTCCAATGGATAGACCAGCCGAACACGGGCCGCATGGACGGCGAGAACTATAACATAGGCCTGCTCGACATCACCGACCGCCCCTATCCCGAAATGGTGGAGGCAATGAAGGCCACCCACAGCCGCCTGTTCGAAATCCATAGCGCAACGAAGCCATGAAGACAAGACATTTTGCCATACTGATTGCCGCCCTCCTCCTGTTCTCCTGCCAAGGGAAGCACTTCGTGCACGAGGAGAGCTTCCAAAGGAGCATACCCGAAAAGGAAGCGGTAATGACCGAAGGCATCCTCAGCTTCATTGAGGAGGTGGAGGCCGAAGGCATAGACATGCACAGCCTGATGATACTACGGCACGGCAAGGTGATCGCCGAGGCCTATTGGCATCCCTACAAGGCATCGACCCGCCACATAATGCACTCGGTGAGCAAGACCTTTGCCTCGACGGCCATAGGATTTGCAGTGCAGGAGAGGCTTCTGAGCGTAGACGACAAGTTGGTCGACCTCTTCCCCGATCAGCTGCCCGCCGAGGTATCGCCCTATCTGGCCGAGCTCAGCGTGAAGCATCTGCTCACCATGAGCGTGGGGCACAATCCGGCTCCGGAGTTCTACATGAGCGACGAGAACTGGGTTCGTATGTTCCTCGCCACTCCCATAGCGGACAAGCCGGGGACGGTCTTCACGTACAGCTCCTACGCCACCTACATGCTCTCGGCCATTATACAAAAGCTCACGGGGCAGACTATGTTCGACTACCTCAAGCCGCGGCTCTTCGATCCCTTGCAGATAAATAACATCGCCTGGGAAACAGGAGCGCAAAGCATGAGCGCCGGCGGCTGGGGCATGCGCATCCGCACCGAAGACATGGCCAAGCTCGGACAGTTCTACCTCCAGAAAGGATGGTGGAACGGCAAGCAGCTCCTCCGCAAGGAATGGATACGGGAGGCCACCATGCCCAAGATCTTCCAGCGCGACAGCCTCACCTACGACGAGCAGATGTACGACAACTGGGTGCAGGGATACGGCTATCAGATATGGATGTGCATCAACAACGCTTACAGAGCCGACGGAGCCAACGGCCAATTCATCATCGTAATGCCCGACGAAGACGCAGTGGTTATCATCACCGAGAATACGGCTAAGACATCGGCCGTGCTCGACATGGTCTTCAAGCACCTTCAGCCGGCCATGCAGCAGATAATCTACTCGCCCAAGACGGAGCTCAAGGAGCAGATGTCGACGGCCGTCAACGCCCTGGCCGTTCCGCTGCCCTTCCTCACGGCCGAAAACACCGACACGCTCCGCAGCCGGGCGATGGCCTTCGTATGCGACGGCAATGCGATAGGCCTCGACAAGCTGTCGCTAAGCTTCGACGCCGAGGGCCACTGCCGCTACTCCATGACGATAGGCGGGCAGGCGTATGAGTTCGACTGCGGCCTCGACGTCTGGAAGGAAGGCCTGACGGCAAGGCCCAGCCCCTACTTCCTCTCTCCGCGACGCAATCCGGAGGGCCTCGCCCCCTTCGCCGTCGCAGGCTACTTCAGCCGAACCGCCCCGGGCGAGCTCCGCCTGCGACTGCTCTACACGGAGGACTACCAGGAGGAGACCTTCCTGCTCCGCATCAACGGCAAAAGCCTCACCGCCGAGTATTCCAACAGCTTCAGGCGCAACGATCCTCCGGTAGAGATACGGGGCCATTCCGAATCATAAATTATTAACCCTTAAAACATAAACTACCATGAAACTTTTTGCAAAATGGAACAGTAAGGACAGCCGGACGGCCGAAAAGGCCGTCCGGGAGATAGACGACCAAAAGAAGCTCGCCCGCATTGCCGTGGAGGCACGAAGCTCTGAGGCGCGCGAAGCGGCAGTGGAGAAGCTGAAGGCTGAAGATCATCAGCCGCTGCTGGCCGAGATAGCGAAGACGGATGGGCACTGGCGAGTTTGCAGAGCGGCAATAGAGAAGCTGATAGCAGAGGAGAATCAGCCGCAGCTTGTCGATATAGTGAAGGCGGATTATGGCAACTATGTTTCCGAAGCGGCAATAAGTATGCTTACCGATCAGGCATGCATAGCTGATGTGGCCAGTAACGCGATAAATTGGATTGCTCGCATAGCGGCAATAGAGAAGCTGATAGCAGAAGAACATCAGCCGCTGCTGATTGAAATAGCGAAGACTGATAAGGTCGGCGATGTTCGCGTAGCGGCAATAGAGAAGCTGATAGCAGAGGAGCATCAGACGCTACTTGCCGAGATAGCCAAGACGGATGAGGACTGCGATGTTCGCATAGCGGCAATAAGTAAGCTGACCGACAAGGAACTGCTTCGCCAAGTTATAGCACACCACGGAGATGTATTAAAAGGTAGCGACGAAGACAAGCGCAGACAGTCCGAACAAGTGTTGCTGCATATCTACGAGCAACACCACGACTACGAGATACGGAAGCAGATTGCCGCCTATAACGGAACGCTTATTGAAGCGTATAGACCTCAAGAAGGTTATGAGAGCTCAGACCATGATCGCAATACATCCTACGTCATAACACAACACGAACGCGACGAACGCCGCTTCCGGGTTCCCGTCCCTCCTGAAGAGTATGAATCATAAACCCTTAAAAACATAAACAACCATGAAACTTTTTGCAAGATGGAACAGTGAGGACGACTGGAAGGCCAAAGAGGCTGTCCGGAAGATAGACGACCAAAAGAAGCTCGCCCGCATTGCCGTGGAGGCACGACGCTATGATGCGCGCATAGCGGCAATAGAGAAGCTGAAGGCTGAAGATCATCAGACGCTGCTTGCCGAGATAGCCAAGACCGAATACGGTCCTGTTCGCAAAGCGGCAATAAAGAAACTGATAGCAGAGGATCATCAGCCTACCTTGGCCGAGATAGCGAAGGCTAACGTGGACTACTTTGAACTCAAAGCAATAGTTGAGAAGCTGACCGATCAGGCATGCATAGCCGATGTGGCCCGTAACGCGAAAAATCGGGAGGCTCGCATAGCGGCAATAGAGAAGCTGATAGCAGAAGAGTTTCAGCCGCTCCTTGCCGAGATAGCCAAGACGGATGAGAACAGCGGTTTTAGCAAAGCGGCAGTAGAGGCGCTTACAGATCAAACATGCATAGCCGATGTGGCATGTAACGCGCGAGATAGATATGTTCGCAAAGCGGCAATAAATAAACTGATAGCCGAAGATCATCAGCCGCTGCTTATTGAGATAGCTAAGACGGATATGGACAGCGATGTTTGCAAAGCTGCATTTAAAAAGATTCTCCCCACAGAGCATCAGCCGACCTTGGCCGAGATAGCGAAGGCTCACGTGGACTACTTTGAACTCAAAGCAATAGTTGAGAAGCTGACCGATCAGGCATGCATAGCCGATGTGGCCCGTAACGCGAAAAATCGGATTGCTCGCATAGCCGCAATAGAGAAGTTTACAGATCAAACATGCCTGGCCGATGTGGCCCGTAACGCGCGAGATGGAGATGTTCGCAGAGCGGCAATAAAGAAGCTGATAGCCGAGGAGCATCAGACGCTGCTGGCCGAGATAGCCAAGACGGATAAGGACTGCGATGTTCGCCAAGCGGCAGTACACCGACTGATCGCCGAGGAACATCAGCCGCTGCTGGCTGAGATCGCGAAGACGGATAAGAATGAGAAAGTTCGCGCAGCGGCAATAAAGAAACTGATAGCCGAAGACCATCAGACGCTACTTGCCGAGATAGCGAAGACTGATTGGAATGGCGATGTTTGCAAAGCCGCAATAGATAAACTGACCGACAAGGAACTGCTCCGCCAAGTCATAGCACACCACGGAGATGTATTAAAAAGTGGCAACGAAGACAAGCGCAGACAGTCCGAACAGGTGTTGCTGCATATATACGAAACACAGGACAATATTGAGCTCAGAAAGCAGATAGCCGCCTATAACGGAACGATTATTGAGGAGTATATAGCGGAGCGTGGTCATTTTGAGGAGGATTGTTACAACCACATGTGTTCTTCTTCAGAAGTGTACGTCATAGATGAGCACGCACGCTCCGAACGCCGCTTCCGGGTTCCCGTCCCTAACTAAGATTCCCAAATTCATAATTCCCAAATTCACAATTCATAAATTTATAATGCAAATGAAAAGCTATTTTAATCGAATCATTGCTGCCCTGGCGCTCATAGCCCTAATGGCAGCCTGTACACAACCGGCCGACAACGGCACATCGCTGCCGCGAAGCACTCCCGCAGCCGAAAACGTCAGCCCGGAAGCTATCGACAAGTATCTGGCATCCGTAAAGGAGGCCAATGAGGACATCCACAGCATCATGATCCTGCGCCACGGCAAGGTAGTGGCCGAGCACTGGTTTGGCGACAACGCTCCCGACAAGCTGCATGTGCTATGGTCGGTCAGCAAAACCTTTACGGCTACGGCCATAGGATTCGCCGTGGCCGAAGGAAGGCTGAAGCTGTCCGACAAGGTCATCGGCTTCTTCCCCGACAAGCTGCCGGCCGAAGTGAGCGAGAACCTGCAAGCCCTCACCGTGAAGGATCTGCTCACCATGTCGGGCGGGCACGACGTGGAGCCCACCGCCCCGCGCGACAAGCCCGACATCGACTGGGTGGAGGGATTCCTCGCCGCTCCCTTCGTGCACAAGCCCGGAACCTTCTTCGTGTACAACAGCGTGGGCACCTACATGCTCTCGGCCATAATACAGAAGGCCACGGGAGAGAAGCTGCTCGACTACCTCACGCCCCGCCTCTTCGAGCCCTTAGGCATCAGCGGAGCCACCTGGGACGACAGCCCGCAGGGCATCAACCTCGGTGGCTGGGGACTGTCGCTCAAGACCGAAGACCTGGCCAAGATGGGCCTCTTCATCCTCCAAAAAGGCGAGTGGAAGGGCAAGCAGCTCCTGCCCGCAGCATGGTTCGACGAGGCCACAGCCGCACAGGTATCCTCCATGCCCTCAGGCATGCGCCCCGAACAAATCACCCCCGACATGAAGCAGCAGGACTGGATCCTGGGCTACGGATACCAGATGTGGCGCAGCCGGCACAACTCCTTCAGGGCCGACGGAGCCTTCGGGCAGTACATACTCGTCCTTCCGGAACAGGATGCGGTGATTGCCGTAACCGCCCGCGTGGACGACATGCAGGAGGAGCTCAATAGGATATGGGAGTATCTGCTCCCAAGTTTTCTCTAAACCAGACATTTTGAATTAATGTACAGGGAGGGGTGGCTCGTGAGGGTAGCTCCTCCCGATTTTTTTATATGTTCATTTTTTTGATTGGTTTTATTTATTGATGTGACATAATTATAGCTGAAATCAATGCCTCCTTCTTCGTGCAGGAGGCTCCAAAAATTTTTTCCGGAGGCTCCTTCTTCTTGCAGGAGGCTCCAAATTTTTTTTTGGAGGCTCCTTCTTCTTGCAGGAGGCTCCAAATTTTTTTTCCGGAGGTTCCTTCTTCGTGCAGGAGGCTCCAAATTTTTTTCCGGAGGCTCCTTCTCCGTGCAGGAGGCTCCAAATTTTTTTTTTGAGGCTCCTTCTTCTTGCAGGAGGCCCCAAAATTTTTTTTTGGAGGCTCCTTCTTCGTGCAGGAGGCTCCAAAATTTTTTTCCGGAGGCTCCTCGACGAAGAAGGAGGTGCCTGTTTTTCGACATTTCCCCGCTGCCGCCATAGTGCTTGTCCAAAATGTACGTTTGCTCGGCCCCCTTTAAACCGGCAGGCGAACGGCCTCGGATGGGATTTCGGGGGTGCCAAAAGCCCTTCACGCTCGAACAATGGGTCAAAAGGAATTTCCGACTGAACAATATGTCATTCCCGCGAAGGCGGGAATCTCCGATCGAAAGACGGATACGATTGTAGTTGTATCATATAAAACAACAAGTACAATAGTCCCAGTTATCGATCGGAGATTCCCGCCTTCGCGGGAATGACTGCGGATGGGATTCGGGTCGAAAATATTCGACCCCTACGGGCCTCCTGCATACGTTTGATGTATGGCCTGCAATGCCTGACCCCGTAGAGACGCGATTAATCGCGTCTCTACACACACCCCTACGGGCTTCCTGCATACGGCTGCCGGTGCCCTGATGCCTTTCCAACTTATCATCTATGCGCTATCTTTGCGGCTTTCCACTTATACATTATATATATATGATACCAGCAAAATTTTCCCCCTTATGTTTCTCACTCTCCCTTGCGCTGCTTGGCCTTGTCCTGACGGGATGCGGCGGGAGGCAGAGCGCCTCGCAGCAGCCCGACCTTATGCCCGACGAGGCTTCGCTCAATATTGTTAAGGCCGACTTCGACAGCAAGCTGGCGGCAATGCCCCACGGCAACCTCTTCGATTCCTGCTATGACGGCGGGATGACGCTCCCGGAGCGCAAGGCGCTGATGTTCCTGTATGCCTACATGCCGGCGGGCGACGTCACCGACTACGGCACCTCCTTCTACCTCCGCAACCTCCGCGCATCGTTTCGCGCTTACGCCGAGATGCCCTGGGGAGCAGGCATACCGGCCGACATCTTCCGCCACTTTGTGCTGCCCCTGCGGGTCAATAATGAGAACCTCGACGACAGCCGTGCGGCTTTCTACGCTGAGCTCAAAGAGCGGGTGCGACATCTGTCGCTGCGCGAGGCTGCTCTGGAGGTCAATCACTGGTGCCACGAGAAGGTGATATATGCGCCCTCGGATTCGCGGACAAGCTCGCCTATGGCTACCGTCCGGTCGGCCGTGGGACGCTGCGGCGAGGAATCGGTCTTCACGGTAGCTGCCTTGCGCTCCGTCGGTATCCCCGCCCGCCAGGTTTATACTCCCCGATGGGCCCACACAGACGATAATCATGCATGGGTGGAGGTCTGGATAGACGGCAGCTGGCACTTTATGGGCGCCTGCGAGCCGGAGCCGGTGCTCGACATGGCCTGGTTCAACGCTCCGGCCCGGCGCAGCATGCTGATGCACTCCAAGGTGTTTGGGCGATACCGCAGCGACGACGAGGTGATGGACCAAACCGATTGCTACACCGAAATCAACGTCACGGCCAACTATGCCCCCACGGCCCTCTCCACCGTCACGGTAGTCGATGCCGCCGGACGGCCTCAGGCCGGAGCATCCGTAGAGTTCAAGCTCTATAACTACGCCGAGTTCTACACCGTAGCCCGCCGCAGGGCCGACAGTCGCGGTCAGGCATCGCTGTCGACAGGCCTGGGCGATATGATAGTATGGGCTTCGCACGGAGGCAGGTTCGGCTTCGCCAAGGTATCCGCCGGCAGCGCCGACAGCGTTTCGATAGCCCTGAAGTATGCGCCGGGCGATGCCGTCGACATCTCTCTGGATATTGTCCCGCCGGTTGAGGGCGAGATTCCGGTTGATGTCAGCGAATCGCAAAAGGCTGCCAATGTGCTGCGCCTCGCCGCCGAAGACAGCATACGGAACAGCTACACGGCCTCGGCCTTCTGCTCCGTTGAGAAAGCCACCGCCCTGGCAGCCGGCGACGCCGACCTCATCCCGCTGCTGACAGCCTCGCGCGCCAACTGGCCCAGCCTTGCCGGGATTATATCCGAAGGAGGCCCCGAAGGCCGCATACTGCTGAAGGTAGTCTCGCAGAAAGACCTGCGCGACGCATCGGCCGAGGTGCTGCTCGATCACGCAAGGCACAGCGGCCCCAACGACGACCTGCGCTATCCGCGGTACATCCTGAACCCCCGCGTGGCCAACGAGATGCTCACGCCGTACAGGAGCTACTTCCTTAAGAACATCCCGCAATCGCTGGCCGATTCCGTACGGCAGGATCCGCAGCACTTGGTTCGATGGACGGCCGACAATATCCGCCCGGCCGACAACCTCAATCCGCAGCGCATACCGATCAGTCCGGCCGGCGTGTGGCGCTCAAGAACGGCCGACGCCCATTCGCGCAACATATTCTTCGTGTCGGCCCTCCGGAGCCTGCGCATCCCGGCGCGTATCAATCAGGTGACGGGCAAGGTGCAGTACTCCACCGTGGGCGACTGGGTGAACGTCGACTTCGAGGCCTCCTCGGCCGAGGTAGCTCCCCGCGGCAATATAGTAGCCTCCTACAAGCCCATCCGCGGCGTCGACAATCCGAGGTATTACAGCCACTTCAGCCTTGCCCGCCTCTCCGACGAGGGCCGGCCGTCGACGCTCAACTTCGAGGCCCAGGCCCAAACCGATATGGGCGACGGCGATACCTGGATGCGCCTGCTGCGCGACCCCATGGCTATTGAATCGGGACACTACATCGTAGTGACCGGCACCCGCATGGCCCGCGGCAACGTGCTGGCCCACGTTCGCTCCTGCACCGTCCGCCCGGGTCAAACCACCTCTACGACCCTCACTATGCGCGAAAATCCGGACGACATACAGGTGATAGGCTCGCTCGACGCCGAGCTGCTCTATCGCGACCTCGCTTCCGGCAGCTCGGCCAGCATACTGTCGTCTGCCGGCCGCGGGTACTACGTGGCCGCCATCATCGCCCCCAACCACGAGCCCAGCGTTCATCTGCTACGCGAGCTGTCCTCGCAGTCGGCCGCCTTCGACGCCTGGGGCCGCCGCATCCTGCTGCTGTTTACGACGGACGAGGAGGCCAATCGCTTCGACCCGTCGGCCTTCCCCGGCCTTCCTTCCACAACGGCTTTCGGCACTGATAATACCGGAGCCATAGGCCGAGCCCTCGCCGCATCGCTGAAGTGGAGCGGCGCCCTCCCGGCCGTAGTCATCGCCGACAGCTTCGGCCGCGTAGTGTTCTTCTCGCAAGGCTATGCCATAGGCTCCGCCGCCCGCTTGCTCGAGACCGCCCGCAAGCTGTAAGCCGCCTCAATGCGACTGTCGCATCAGCCCCGGAAAATCCTTTGGAGCCGATGCGACAGTCGCAAAGTGACGAAAAAACGATTTGGAGCCAATGCGACAGTCGCAAAGAGCCCAAAACACATTTAGAAGGCCTTTGCGACTGCCAACTTGTCCTCAAATCCTTTTTTTGGAACCGATGCAACGGCCAACTTGTCTCCCCGGCCGGTTTCGGAGGCCACTGCGACTCTCGATTTGTTCTCAAAACATATTTCCGGACAGAAAATCGGCCCGAAAAAGCCTCAAAAATCCCATTTTTCCTCGATCCTACTATCGCATTGGCTCCAAAACATTTTTCCGGGGTAAATGCTACTGTAGCATTTACCCCAGGGAAAATTTTGAGCCCAATGCGATAGTAGCATTTACCCCAGGGAAAATTTTGGCCCCAATGCGACAGTAGCATTTACCCCAGGGAAAATTTTGGCCCCAATGCGACAGTAGCATTTACCCCAGGGAAAATTTTGAGCCCAATGCGACTGTCGCATTTACCCCGGGAAAAATTTTGGCCCCAATGCTACTGTCGCATTATCACCGGAGAAAATTTTGAGCCCAATGCGACTGTCGCAAAGCCTGCACGGCATAAAAAACCGAAGGAGAAGGATGCAGGGCTACACTCGCAGTTTGCAAGAAAGAATATATATTTGCCACACAAACAATGCGATGCTATCAGTTGAAAAAATCACCCAATCATGCCGAACACAAATCCCGATATAGAGGCCTTCAACCGGCTTTTTGCCGACTGCAGGAGCAACTTCACCCGCTTTGCTTTCACTTACGTGAGAGACCGGGGCGTGGCGGAGGATCTTACCCTCGAATCGTTCATGTATTATTGGGAAAAGCGCGAGTCGCTGCCGCCTGAGGCTAATGCCCAGGCCTACGTGCTGACTACGCTGAAGCATAAATGTATCAACCACTTAGAGAGAGTACGCAGGGAAGAAGCCGCCGCCGGCAATATGCGCGAGCATGCCGAATGGGAGCTGCGCACCCGCCTCTCTACCCTTAAGGCCTGCGAGCCTGAGGAGTTGTTCCGCAGCGACGTGCAGCTCATAGTGAGGCGAACGCTGCTCACACTGCCAGACCGTTCGCGCAGCATCTTTATCATGCGCCGCTATCGCAACATGACGCTGCGCGAGATTGCCGATGCCCTCAGCATAAGCGTGAAAACGGTGGAGTTCCATCTGTCGAAAGCCCTCCGCGCCTTTCGAGACAGTCTGAAAGATTATTTGTAGGTGTGCGCGCCCGGGGAGAAAGCCGTCAAAAGCAATTCCGCCTGCCCAAACATGGGGGCGAATGTGTCAAAAAGGTAGAGCCCCCTGCCCAAATAGGGATCTCGTAGGGGTCGAATATTTTCGACCCGAATAAAACCGTCGGCCATTTCCGCTCGAACAATATGTCATTCCCGCGAAGGCGGGAATGACATATTGGGGCAGGCTGAATTGCTTTTGACGCATTTACTTTTGCGGTATTACAATCAGATGTACAATTAGTATATTTGAAAAGAGAGTTGTGGTGAACTAATTTTGACACTAAGCTCTTATGCTTATGGGCCGAATCAGACTACAACT
>JAITGS010000065.1 GCA_031280435.1 Tannerellaceae bacterium
CCGAACAAGCCTGCGAAGGCGTAAAAAAAAGCCCTCCGGAACTTGTCCGAGAGGGCTGAAATATAATATTTGGAATGCAAAAAGGGACTGCTTACGCAATCTCCGTTGGAAATGTCAAAAATGGGGGGGTAAATTGTAAGATTTCGCCGCCGATTGTTCGGCAACGATACCTTATATATAATATGTAATCTGTAATCACCCGGAATTTCATGTCGGTATTATTTTTTTTAACGTTGGCAAAGATAAAGAATATTTTGATTTACCAAATTTCCGGGTGATTTTTTTGGGGGGAGCTGTGGTTGCCTCTGATTGTGGTTGGCCGCCTCGCCTGCAATGCCCGACCCCCGTAGAGACGTGATTAATCGCGTCTCTACACACACACATCCCAAAAAACAGGAGGCTGAATGTGTCAAAAGGAATTTCAGCCTCCTGCATACGTTTGATGTATCGCGCCTCTACGAAGTTTATGCGAATAACGTGTTTAATTTCCTGTTGCCGGCAGGCTCTCTATTGTGGCTCCGGGATAGTAGTGCGCAAGGATTTGGCGGTACGACAATCCGCGCTCGCCCATCACTGCGGCGCCCGTCTGGCAGAGGCCTACGCCATGCCCCCAGCCGGCTCCGGTGAGCCCGAAGCGCTGCGGCAGTCCGTCGGGCCCCGTGGTTTTATCTACCACAAAGGCTGAACTGAAGAGGTGAGATTCGGAGAGGCTGCGGCGGATTTCGAGCTCCTTACCTATTATATATGTGAGCTTGGTGCCGACGATTTGCAGCCGTTCGATGCGTCCGGAGGCTCCGCGGCTGAGCGGCACGAGGTCGAGTATGCGGCCGAAGTCTATGCCGCTGCGCCGCCGGACTATGTCGGACAGTTCGCCGGCATCGTAGTCCACCGTCCAGCGATAGAAGCCGGGGGTGGTTTCGCTGTCGTAGTTGTTGAGGGCACGGCTGAGGAGGTCGGCGTCTGAGGTGTTGCACCATGCGGGCGGCGAGCTGCGAATCCATGCCGAGGCTGCGGCTTCGTCGGAGAGGTCGGGCAGCGGGCCGTCGAGGCGTGCGTCGGCCACGGCTTGCAGATATTGGTGCGGGACGGGTTCCCACACGCTCTCGAATCGTTCCGTGATTCCTCCGCAGCATTTGTAGAATCGGGCGTCGCAAACCTGTCTGTTGTGCATGAGGACTTCGCCGCGGGTGGAGCGAACGATGTCGGCAATGGCCCTGCTGTTGGCCGATGCGCGGGTGATGCCCTGGTATCGCTGGCAATGGTCGTCGGCGCAAACGTCGTAGAGGCTGTGCTCCTCGCGGTCGTACCAGCGGGTCAGCTCGCCGTCGGTGATGAGCGAGCTGGGGCCTGCATACGGCTTGTTGCCTGCTATTTGCGCCAGCAGCCAGCTTCGTGAGATGACGGCGTGCGCCCGTAGAAATTCGGTGGGCGCGGCGGCGTTCATCTCGGAGGAGATTACGCTTTCGAGATAATCTTCGAGGTCGATGAGGTTGATTGCTGCGATGCGATTGCCGTCGGCCACGAGATGCAGCTCTCCGCGGAAGCGCTGGTCTTCGCGTCGCTCCCAGTGGAAGCTTTTGCCTATGACGACGTCTCTGAGGTCGAAGGATGCCTCTGCGGATAGGGGTCGGAAGGCGATGCTGTCGTAGCGTCGGCCTTCGAAAAGGATGGCGCCCGCGTCGGCCGCGGCTTCGTATGGCCCGGAGTATTTCGTGCCGGAGGCCGTGGCCTCGTACTCGCTGTTGAATACGAAGCGAACGGCCTCTTCTTCGGCGACGCCCACTTTCACTAATGCGGCGGGCGATGTGGAGGCTTTAAAACTCGACATTCTTGGGAGTTCGCGGGAAGGGTATGACGTCGCGTATGTTGCTCATGCCGGTGACGAAGAGCAGCAGGCGCTCGAATCCGAGGCCGAAGCCGGAGTGCGGAGCTGTTCCGAAGCGCCGGGTTTCGAGGTACCACCAGATGTCTTTGGTGGGTACGCCCATTTCTTCGGCTCTTTGTGCGAGCTTGTCGTAGTCGTCTTCACGCTGCGAGCCGCCTATGATTTCGCCGATTTTGGGAAATAGAACGTCCATGGCGCGCACGGTTTTGCCGTCGTCGTTCTGCTTCATGTAGAAGGATTTTATCTCCTTCGGATAATCGGTGAGGATGACGGGGCAGCCAAAGTGCTCTTCAACGAGGTAGCGCTCGTGCTCGGAGGCGAGGTCGGCTCCCCAGTAAACGGGGAACTCAAAGCTGCGTCCGTTGCGCTGGGCCTGTTCGAGAATCTCGACGCCCTCGGTGTATCCCAGGCGTACGAATGTTTTGTCGAGAATGGATTGCAGGCGGGCTACAAGATCCTTGTCGAAGTGGTCGTTGAGGAAGCGTATGTCGTCGATGCAGTTATTGAGCGCCCATTGTATGCAGAATTTGATGAAATCCTCGGCGAGCTGCATGTTGTCCTCTATTTCGTTGAAGGCCACTTCGGGCTCTATCATCCAAAACTCTGCGAGATGCCTTGGCGTGTTGGAGTTCTCGGCTCGGAAAGTAGGGCCGAAGGTATAGATGGCTCCGAGAGCCAGCGCTGCGAGCTCGCCTTCGAGCTGTCCGGACACGGTGAGTGCAGCCGGTCGCCCGAAGAAGTCGTCGGAATGGTCAACGCCTCCGCATGGAGCCTTCTTCAGTTCTGCCAGGTTGAGGGTGGTTACTTGGAACATCTGTCCGGCTCCTTCGCAGTCGGAAGCAGTGATGATGGGCGAATGGAAGTAGAAGAATCCGCGGTCGTGGAAGAAGTTATGTATGGCGAAGGCCATGTGATGCCTGATTCGGAGGATGGCTCCGAAGGTGTTTGTTCGCGGACGCAGGTGAGCTATCTCGCGGAGGTATTCGAGCGAGTGCCCCTTCTTCTGCAAGGGATAGCTTGTCGGATCGGCTGTTCCGTACACTGTGATGCTCGATGCCCGGAGCTCGGCCTCCTGCCCTTGGCCCTGAGATTCGGCGAGCGTGCCGACAACGGCTATGCATGCGCCGGTGGTTACTGCCTTGAGTTGCTCGTCGTCGAAGGTGTCGGAGCCGGCCACGATTTGGAGGTTGTAGATAGTGGAGCCGTCGTTGAGTGCGATGAAGCTCACTTGCTTGCTGCCTCTGCGCGTGCGTACCCATCCTTTGACGAGAAAGCTTGTTCCGAAGTCTTTGCTTCGCAACAGGTCGATAATTTTTGTTCTGCCTAAAGTTTCCATATACTATATAAGATTAAAAAAAGCCCCCATGATTCCCGAAGGAGGCAAGGGGGCTATGAAAGATTGTCCTCATTAAAGGATCTGTTTCTTATTCAAACGCTCCCATTCGGAGGGCGTTCACTTCTCTTTCGTTGAGATAACGCCATTTGCCTCTTGCAAGGTTTTTCTTGGTCAGCCCGGCGAAGTACACGCGGTCGAGCTTAATGACATGGTATCCGAGCGATTCGAAGATGCGCCTTACGATGCGGTTGCGTCCGGAGTGGATTTCGATGCCGACCTGGCTCTTGTCTTCCTCGTTAGCGTAGCTGATTGCGTCGGCGTGGATTTCGCCGTCTTCGAGGTCGATTCCGTTGGCGATCTTCTCCATGTCCTCAATGGCGACGTTCTTGTCCAGCCATACGTGGTAGATTTTCTTTTTCTTGTATGCCGGGTGAGTGAGCTTGGAGGCGAGGTCGCCGTCGTTTGTAAGGAGGAGCACTCCGGTAGTGTTTCTGTCGAGGCGGCCTATGGGATAAATCCGTTCGTGGCATGCGTTCTTGACGAGCTCCATAACGGTTTTGCGCTCCTGCGGATCGTCCGACGAAGTGACGGTGTTCTTGGGCTTGTTCAGCACTATGTACACCTTGCTCTCGATATGCACTATTCGATCTTTGAACATGACCTCGTCCTGCCGCGTGATTTTCGTTCCAAGCTCGGTTATAGCCTGCCCGTTCACTGTCACTATGCCTGCCTGGATAAATTCGTCGGCCTCGCGTCTGGAGCAAACTCCGGCATTGGAGAGGAATTTGTTCAGGCGGATAGGCGCAGTAGGATCGGCCAACACTTCTTTGTACTTGATTTGCTTAGGAACAAAGCTGCTCCTGAAGTTCTGGTTTGTGGGTCGTCCACCGCTTCTTTGCTGCGGCCTGTTGCCGTACTTGTTAGGATAGCCGCTGCCTCCTCCGGGCTGGTAAGGACGGTTATTGCCGTAGGGCTGGTAAGGACGCGGCGAGCCTCCGCCACGGTTGGGACTGTATTGCGAGGATGATCCCTGCCGCATGTCGGTTCTGTTGTCGCCAACGCGCGGTCTTTTCTTCTTGAGCCCGCCGCTTGCATCGCCCGACGACATGCCCGAATAGGGTTTGATGGGGCTGTCGTAACCTTGCTGAGGCGGACGGGGTCGGTTGTAATTGGGCCGCTGGTCGTGTCCGTACTGTCCGTAGTTTTGATTACCGTATCCACCGGAGCCATGTTGCGGCCGTTTGTTGCCGTAGGAAGTCGGTCGGTTTTGCTGGTATCCGCCGCCATCTCTCTGTCCGTAGTTGCTGTTACCGTATCCTCTGTTGTTACCATCATAAGGGCGCGGCCTGTTTGGGCGTTCGCCGTAGGAGCCACGATTGTCGTTGTATGGGCGGTTGTATCCGCCTTCTTGATTCGGCCGGTTATAAGGCCGGCGTTCATAGTTGCCTTCCGGTCGTTCGTAGCCCTGGTTGTAAGGTCTTCTTTCGCCTTCCTGGTCTGTTTGTTCCCGTCTGATAGCTGGTATCACTTTCCTGGGGCGCAATTCATCTTTTTCTTCTGTACTCATGTTCGTGAATAAATTAAGGTAATTTACAATTGGTAACCTCTCGGTTGCCGTTTAATCTTAATGTTTGTTTTCTGTAACTGTTCGTAAATATATTAATTACTAAATTCCAGTGTAATTGTGCGGCGACAAGGTTCTTAATTCCGTCTTAATCTTATCTTCAATATCCAGACCGTTGATAAAATCAATGATAAGCTGTTTGGTGATCTCTTCATTGGTTCTTGTCAAATCTTTCAGAGCTTCATAAGGGTTAGGATATCCTTCGCGTCGCAGTATGGTTTGTATGCCTTCGGCCACGATCGCCCAGTTGCGGTCGAGGTCGCGCTCTATTGCTTCGCTGTTAAGCATCAGCTTGCCGAGGCCTTTCGTAAGGCTTTCGAAAGCTATCATCGTATGTGCAAAAGGGGTTCCGGCGTTTCGGATAACGGTTGAGTCGGTAAGGTCGCGTTGCAGCCTCGAAACGGGCAATTTGGCCGATAGATGTTCCAATACGGCATTGGCTATGCCCAGATTGCCTTCGGCATTTTCGAAGTCTATGGGATTAACCTTGTGCGGCATTGCCGAGGAGCCTGTTTCGCCGGCTTTGATCGTTTGCTTGAAATAATCCATGGAGATGTACATCCAGAAGTCGCGGCTCATGTCGAGCAGTATGGTGTTTATCCGCTTCATTCCGTCAAACAAGGCAGCAGTATTATCGTAGTTCGATATCTGTGTGGTACGGCTTTCGCGCTTCAGTCCGAATGTCTCCTCCGCCAGCCTGTCGGCAAACTGTTTCCAGTCGTATTGCGGATATGCGACATGATGGGCGTTGAAATTGCCGGTAGCGCCTCCAAACTTGATCGTCAGAGGCACAGATTCGAGCAAACGGAGCTGCTCTTCCAGCCGATAAACGTAAACCTCTATCTCTTTTCCCAGCCTCGTCGGCGAAGCGGGCTGACCGTGCGTGCGGGCGAGCATAGGGATACGGCTCCATTCGAGGGCATATTGTTTCAGCATGTCGAGCACCTTGCGCAATCCCGGATAATAAGCTTCGTCGAGGGCATCGCGCAATGAGAGTGGGACAGCTGTATTGTTGATGTCCTGCGATGTCAGTCCGAAATGCACAAACTCCCTGCATTCTCCCAGGCCGATTGCAACAAATTTCTCTTTGATAAAATATTCGACAGCCTTTACATCGTGATTGGTCACGCTTTCTATCTCCTTGATTCGCATTGCGTCGTGCATGGAGAAAAGTTGATACAAGCGGCGCAATGCAGCTTTATTATCATCCAAGGAATATGGCTTAAGTTCCGGCAACAGATCCGAGAGAGCTATGAAATACTCGATTTCAACTTGAAGTCTGTATTTAATAAGCGCAAACTCCGAAAAGTATGGCGCCAGCTTTTCCGTCTTGTTTCTGTATCTCCCGTCGGCAGGGGTTATGGCTGTCAGTGTTGATAATACCATTGTTGTTTAAATAGTGTGGCAAAATTAATTCTTTAATAGTGTATTTCCTAATCTTCCGGCATTACATTTTTTTCAACAGTGATTATTTTCATTCGGATAATACAACATTCCGTCGCTAATCGCTTCCTATATATCTCCCTTCCATCCTCCCTGAATTCATTTGCGGAAGGGGCCCTTTACTACAATCGCTTTTATGGGTTTGTTCCGCACAATGATATTGATTTCGGTACCGGGCTTGGCGTATTCGGGTTTGACATAGCCCATCCCTATACCTTTTTTGAGAACCGGAGAGATAGTGCCGGAGGTGACGACGCCTATGGGAGTATTGCCTTCGCCGCCATCGGCGATCTCGTATCCATGCCGGGGGATTCCTTTGTCGGCGATTTCGAATGCAACGAGCCGTCGGGAGACCCCTTCCTTCTTTTGGCGTTCCAGCTCGGCGCGGTTAATGAAGTCGTTGCCATCGGCAAATTTCGTAATCCATCCCAGACCGGCCTCTATGGGAGAGGTAGTGTCGTCGAGGTCATTGCCATAGAGGCAGTAGCACATCTCCAGGCGCAGAGTATCGCGGGCGCCGAGCCCTATGGGCTTGATGCCGTCGGCCTGGCCGGCCTCGAAGATTGCATCCCATATCGCCTGGCCGTCGGAGGGATAAAAGTAGAGCTCGAAGCCGCCGGCGCCGGTGTATCCCGTGTTCGAGATGATCACATGAGGGCGTCCGGCAAACTCGCCGGTAGTGAAGGAGTAGTACGGTATGGCCGAGAGATCGACAGGAGTAAGTCGCTGCAACACAGCCGTCGCCTTCGGGCCTTGCACTGCAAGCTGGGCGATGCTGTCGGAAGCATTTTCGAGCTCGGCTCCCATGCTGTTGTGCGCAAGGCACCAGTTCCAGTCCTTTTCTATATTGGAAGCGTTCACCACAAGCATATACTTGTCTGCCTCGTAGCGGTAAACAAGCAAGTCGTCCACTATGCCGCCCTCATGGTTCGGGAAGCAGGTGTATTGCGCCTTGCCGATTTCCAGCGCGGAGGCGTCATTAGACGTGAGGCTTTGAACAAATTCGAGTGCGTGAGGCCCTTTGACCCAAAATTCTCCCATGTGGGACACATCAAAAACGCCAACATTGTTGCATACCGTGAGGTGCTCGTCGATTATACCCGAATATTCGATAGGCATATTGTATCCGGCAAACTCGTGCATCTTGGCGCCAAGGGCGATGTGATTATTTGTAAATGGCGTAGTCTTCATATCAAGTCAATTATTTTAATTATGGTTTGCATACTTTTTTCAAGTGATGATATTGGAATAAACTCGTATCGCCCATGAAAATTGTGCCCTCCCGCAAAAATATTGGGGCAGGGAAGTCCCATGAACGACAGCCGAGCCCCGTCGGTTCCTCCGCGCATAGGCTTTACGATGGGCTCCACGCCGACGGCTCTCATGGCTTCGGCCGCAAGGTTGATGATGTGAGGATGGGGAGCCACCTGCTCATACATATTATAATATGTGTCGGTGAGGCTAAGCGTGGAGCTTTCGGGATATTTCCCGTTCATGCGCTCAACGAGCGCGGAGAGCAGCTCCTTTTTCTTGCCGAACAGCTCGCTGTCGTGCTCGCGAACAAGATAAACCAGCCGGGCCTCCTCAACGCCCGCCCGGATCGAGATCAGATGGAAGAAGCCCTCGTAGCCTTCCGTCGATTCCGGGCGCATGTCCGTGGGCAGCCATGAAACGTACTCGGCGGCAAGCAGGGCGGCGTTCAGCATTATTCCTTTGGCGTATCCGGGATGCACGCTGAGCCCTTTGAAGCATATCTCGGCCGTAGCCGCATTGAAGTTTTCGTACTCCAGCTCGCCTATTTCCCCGCCGTCAACAGTATAGGCCCATTCGCATCCGAACTTTTTCACGTCGAAATGATTGACACCCCGGCCAATCTCTTCGTCGGGCGTGAAGGCTATCCGCACTTTCCCGTGCTTAATATCATCGTGCTCCAGCAGATATTGCATGGCCGAAACAATGGCCGCAACGCCCGCCTTATCATCGGCGCCGAGCAGAGTTGTTCCGTCGGTAACTATCAGGTCGTGACCAACGTACTTCGACAGTTCGGGGAAATGCGCGGGCGACATCCGGATGTTCTCCTGTTCGGACAGAACTATCTCGCCGCCGCCGTAATGAACTATACGAGGCTGCACATTGCGCCCGCTCATGTCGGGACTTGTGTCGAGGTGGGCTATGAATCCTATGACCGGAGCCGCTTTATCCGAATTGGCAGGGAGGGTGGCCATCAGATAGCCCTTCTCGTTGAGCTCCACATCCTCCATTCCTATGGCTCGCAGCTCATCGGCTAAGGCCTCGGCAAAGATCCTCTGCCCGGCCGTGGAGGGAACCGTCGATGAGGCCTCGTCGGACTGAGTATCAAAGGCTACATATCTCAGAAAGCGTTCGCTTATGTTCATTGCATAGCTGTTTTTCATTTCAAAACCATAAGAATAAACGCCGCCGGAAAAATCCGACGACGCCTACCATTAAACAAAAACTAAAATGAGCAATCACTCCAGCCGCGACTACGGTATTTTTCACCATACATACGTCCCGACGCTGCCGGGAGCAAGGCGTATGCTGGCCGATAATCCATTATGCTGAACCTTGAACGTGGCGGTCGACCAGGAGTCGTTGGCCACGATCAGTACAATTTTACCTTCCGGCGTTCTGAATGCAACGTTAGGAAGGACGTTGGCGTGTTTCACGAAGGTTGTGCGCTTTACTTCCCGGCGCTCCTCGTCTTCGGTGAAGCTCACGGCCATGTCGAAGGCGTCGGTGGAGGCGATGCGGAGCGATCCGGGGGGAATGTGGCGGGATGCGTGGGCAACCACGTAGTAGGCAATGTTTCTCGTAACAGCATCGCCGTCAATCGTTATAGCGCCCTGGCACATCGAGCAGCCGCCGTCATCGGTGTGAGGATCGTTCAGCTTGTCGGCCGCAAAATTCCAGAGGATCAGATTGCGGCTCCAGTTGCGCATCACGCCCACAACGAGGCGCTTCACCTGCTCCGCAATGCGTATTTCGCTGCTTCCGGGGCGCTCCACTACCATTTGTTCCGTGAAATAGATATTCTTGTCGGGCCGCGCTGCATGCACCATAGACATGCTTGAAATATCGCCTCCGTAGTGATGAAATCCGGAGCCGTCAACGTATTGAGAGATAGTCGAATCGGCAAGGATGGAGAGCGGATAGTCCGGGCGGTCGCAATTATGATCGAAGATGATAATCTTGGTTGCAAGGCCGGCTTTGCTAAAGGCCGGGCCGAGGTGGTTCTTCACAAATTCGGCATGCTCCTGCATAAAGTAGGGCATGCTTGGCGTATTGTTCCTGTTCAGGGGTTCGTTCTGGACGGTTATGGCGTCTATGGGGATTCCCTGCTGCTTCATGGCCTCGACGTACTTCACAAAGTACAGGGCGTAAGCATCATAGCAATCTTTCCGCAGGGCGCCTCCCTTTACCTTATTATTAGTTTTCATCCATGCGGGAGCCGACCAGGGAGAGGCCAGGATTTTGATCTTGGGGTTGAGGGCCAGAACCTCTTTCATGACGGGTATAACATCGTCTAAATCATGCGAGAGGGAGAACTTCTTCATTTCGAAATCGGTCTCGCCTTCCGGCAGATCGTTATAAGAATACACGAAGTTGTTCAGGTCGGAGGCTCCCAGGGAGAGGCGCACATAGTTAATATATATGCCGTCGGGCGTAAATAATTCGCGGAGGATTTTGGCGCGCGCCTGGGGCGACATGCGGTTCAGGTGATAAGCGCTGCCTTCCGTCATTGCAAAGCCGAAGCCGTCGACCTCCTGGAAGGCTTGCCTGTCGTCTACGATGATGGGGTAACCTCCTCCGCGAGAGCTTCCTGTGAAAGGTATCTTTTGCGCCTGCCTTTCGAAGAGGGAGGAGCGGTCGGCAGTGGTAAGCCAGGCTTCTATCTGCCTTGCGTTCTGCGAGAATAGCTGGGGGCTATACATTAATATTATTGCCGGGGCAATTGCTTTGAGGAGCTTAACAAGCTTATGCATATTTAAATCGCGCTTTATGTTGTGGAACCATTTTTTGTTCTTTTCGGAGGCAAATATAAGAGTTTTCGCAAGCATCCAAAGCCTCTTGTTGAAAACTATATGCTTATTTCCGCGAAAATCTCATCCGTCCCCCTGCTATCCCCTCTCATTTCCAGGCCCAAACAACTTTTCCACAGGCCCAAATCTTTTTTCCACAGGCTAAATGAAAATATTCCAAGGGCTGAGCGATTTCTTCCCAGACGTGAATAATTTTTTCCCGGACGTGAATCACTCACCCCCGGACGTGAATTACTCACCCCCAGACGTGAGTGATTCCTTCCCAGACGTGAATGATTTTTTCCCGGACGTGAACCATTCACCCCCAGGGGTGAGTGATTTTTTCCCGGACGTGAATCACTCACCCCCAGACGTGAGTGATTTCTTCCCGGACGCGAATCGCTCACCCCCAGACGTGAGCGATTTTTTCCCGGACGTGAATCATTCACCCCCAGACGTGAGTGATTTTTTCCCGGACGTGAATCACTCACCCCCAGACGTGAACCATTCACCCCCAGGGGTGAGTGATTCGGCCCCGGGGCGGAGGGGATTGGCTTTGGAGACGGCTCCGAGGGCTTTGGGGACGGCAAGGATGTTTATTTGTATGGCGGCGGTATCAAGTAGCGCCGAATTGATTACTTTTGCACCCACTGTCATTGCCCATTATTATTCAACAATAAGTACATGAATACAAATACATTCTTTAGGATATTATTTGCTGTTTTCCTGATATTTTTCGCCGTAGCCTCCTGTGATATTCAGGACCCTGCGGTAGAGCCGGAGCCGGATTCGGAACCTGTGGTTAAGGACTCGACCCTTGTATGGATTGAGAAGACCATGCGCGATTACTACCTGTGGGAGGATGAGATTCCCAAGGCTATAAGCCTCGACTATTCGCTTGGCCCTGAAGAGTTTTTCAACTCCCTGCTCTCCCGCAAGGACGGGAAAACTACGCTCGGAGGGCATTACTTCTACTCCAGCATTAATCCCGCGCGCGGCAAAACCAAATCCTACATGGGCGACGACGATTCGTATGGCTTTGAGTTTATGTATTATAACATCACGGACGGCAGCGAAACGCTCTACTACGCACTGCATATACTCTACGTACTGCCCGGATCGCCGGCCGACGAGAAGGGGGTCAGGAGGGGCGACTGGGTGCTGCATATCAACGGAAAGCCTGTGCCGGGCGACGCCGCCACTTTGATAGCCCTCGTTTTCGATGCAAGCCAAATCAGCCTGGGATTGAGCGGGGGACTTCCGAAAGTTATCAACATCGAGAGGGAGGCGGCGCTCACCAAGAGGCCGGTGGTAGACGACCCCGTCCTGGTAGACACCACTTATAATATAGAAGGCAAGGCTATTTCCTATATGGTTTTCAACCACTTCACCGCCGGGCCCGACGGCGACGGCGAGCGATTCCACAACTCCATGCGACGCGCCTTCGCCGGATTCGGAGCCAAGAACCCCGACTGTTTCATTCTGGACCTCAGGTATAACCCCGGAGGCCTCGTGCGGACGGCTCAGCTCCTCTCAACAATGATTGCCCCCGCTTCGGCCATGGGCGACATTTTCCTGCGATACTCATATAATAATAAGCTTAGCCGCTACAATGATTCCATAATGCTCGACCCCGCGCTGATGAAGGGGGCGGTTCAGGGGGCCAACCTCAACATGAAGCGGCTTTACGTTATCACCAGCAGCTGGAGCGCATCGGCCTCCGAAGCTATCATCAACTGCCTCAGGCCTTACATGGAGGTTATTGTCATAGGCGGCAAGACCGAGGGCAAAAATGTTGCATCCAGCACCTTTACCGACGACAAATACGACTGGGAGCTGCACCCCATCATCAGCTATATAGCGAACAAAGACGGCTTTAACGACTACGCTTCGGGCTTTACGCCGGACTATCCTTGCGTGGAAACGCAACAGGACACTTTGCGCGCCCTTGGCGATACGGCGGAGTTCATCCTCAACCAAACGCTGGGATTCATTTTGCGCGGAAGCCCCATCCAAAGCAAGGCTCCCTTGATGCGTTCCTCCGGCGCCTTGCATCTCGTACCGGGATATGCCTCCATTGAGCGGCGACGGTCGGTTATGAACATTGAGCGGTAGGATACAGCAGATGACGCCGCATGCAGAGGGGTGGGATTGGGCCTTTAGCTTCCTTTTCTTACATTTGCCGCCGCCGCTCCCCGGACGGAATTTATTGAGGCTTCGACATTCCGGAAATTATTGAGAGGTCGGGCTCATAACATTAACTTACATATTATTATTAAGATGAAAAGACAAATTCTTATTCTGTGCCTTACGCTCGTAGCCGGCACAATCGCTGCGCAAGGCGGCAAACATTCCAAAAACACTCTCTACCCAAGTTACAAGGGGCTGATAATGGCCGGATACCAGGGATGGTTCCGCGCTCCGGCCGACGGCATTATGTATCCCGACGAAACCAAGGTGCGCATAGACATGTGGCCGGACGTTAGCGAGTACGAAATCACCTATCCCACCGGGCTCAAGCTGGCCGA
>JAITGS010000102.1 GCA_031280435.1 Tannerellaceae bacterium
TTCCACTTCTATGCAAGAAGCGGTCCTCATACGGTACAATTCATAATTAATACTCAAATAAATATGTTATTCAACTCCTTCGCTTTCGGATGTTTCATGACCGTCGTATTTCTGATTTACTGGAGCATGTCCGGTAAGACGCGATTGCAGAACATCTTTTTACTTGCGGCCAGCTACTTCTTTTACGGCTGGTGGGACTGGCGGTTCCTCTCCCTTGTACTACTATGCTCGCTGGTAAACTATGCCGGCGGATTGATTATGATGAACTGTGACGATCAGCGGCAGCGCAAGCTCGTGCTGACGCTTTGCTGCCTGGTTTCCTTCGGCGTTCTCGGACTGTTTAAGTATTACGACTTCTTTATCCTTTCACTTTCCGATGCCTTAGCGTATATAGGGCTGCCGTTTCATGCGACAAGCCTCAGGCTTATCCTCCCCGTGGGCATCAGCTTCTATACATTCCACACGCTGAGCTATACGATAGACGTGTATCGCCGGCGCTTCGAGCCTACTCGCGACATGGTTGCCTTCTTCCTGTTCGTTAGTATATTCCCGCTCGCAATGGCCGGGCCGATTGAGCGAGCCTCCAACTTGCTGCCGCAAATCTACCGTAAGCGGAAGTTCGACTACGACCTTGCCGTCGACGGGCTGCGGCAAATCCTTTGGGGGTTGTTCAAGAAGGCTGTTATTGCCGACAATTGCGCCATATACGTCAACACGATCTTTAGCGATCCGTCTTCTCAATCAGGCAGTACTCTCGCCTTCGGGGCCATCATGTTCGCCTTCCAGATATACGGCGACTTTTCGGGCTATTCCGACATGGCTCTCGGCGTAGGCAAGCTGCTCGGATTCCGCTTCCTCGCAAACTTTTCCGTCCCCTATTTCTCGCGCGACATAGCCGAGTTCTGGCGCCGGTGGCATATCTCGCTCAACACCTGGTTTCGCGATTATCTGTACATTCCTCTCGGAGGAAGCCGCGGCTCACGATGGCAAGTGGTGCGAAATACCTTCGCCATATTCCTAATCAGCGGGCTGTGGCACGGGGCTAACTGGACGTTTGTAGTTTGGGGAGGATTTCATGCTCTGCTCTTTTTACCATCCATTCTGGGCGGGCGCAATCGGAGGTATACCGACACGGTTGCAGAAGGGCGTAAGCTTCCTACTCTGCGCGAGATTGTGCAAATGGGTCTTACTTTTCTGCTTGTTACCATCGGCTGGATATTTTTTAGGGCGGAAACGATTGGGCAGGCGTGGGAGTATATAGTTGGAATTGTATCCTCGCCAACACTGTTTAGCATCCCTGCAATGCAGGATAATAGACTATACATTTTCATTCTCATACTTATAATCATAGAATGGATCGGACGCGCTTGGCCGCATCCTTTGGGCCACATGCTTGTCGGCCGGAAACGCTGGGTGAGATACGTGGTTTATAACTTTATTATTATAATGATTATTCTGTTCGCAGGACAAACTCAACAATTCATTTACTTTCAATTCTAAAACAATGATACGAACATTTTTTATCCGCATCATCCTTTTTGCCATTCCACTTACGGTTCTATTCTTTATCGGGCTATGTTTGCCGACAACTCCGCATAGCTTCAGCTCGTTTCTATTCGAACAAATTCGTAAAGATTCGTTGCTGAGGCATGCACCCGAGCCACGTATGATTTTCATCGGAGGTTCCAATCTTACCTACGGTCTGCATAGCCAAATGCTTAAGGATAGCCTGCATTTTAATCCGGTCAATGCTGCGCTCGCTTTCCAATTAGGATTGGAATATATGCTGGATCACACGTGGCCGTTTGTAAAGGCAGGCGATATTGTGATTCTCATTCCGGAATACGATCTGTTTTACGGAGACTCCTATAAAGGTTTTGGAGAATTACCTGTTCGTATGCTCGGCGAGGTAAGCAAAGATTGGCAATCGCTGCGCCTCAAACATCTTCAATATTTACCAAAAATAGCTTTCAGTCGTTTTGATCCCAGGCAGTACTTACACCTTCCAATCGACTCAATGCGAACTCCCGCCGCATTCAATCAATATGGCGACGTCTATTTGCATTGGAGCCGTCCGAACAAGCAGGTCAAACCAGGATCAATCCGAACCGCAAATCAAAAAATCAATCCCATCGCCATCCACAAGATGCAAAACTTTAGCGATTCTCTCGCAGTGCGAGGTGCCCGCATGTTCGTTTCCTATCCAAGTTTCATGGAAAGCTCCTTTCGCTATAACGAGGCTGCTATCCGCCTTATTGAAGCAGCCTACAAGCAGGTCGGCTTCCACGTTCTCGGTACCCCTGACCGCTATATGATACCAGATTCCCTAATGTTCGACATGCACTACCATCCGGGAAAACAAGGCGTCGACCTCCGCACCCAGCTACTGATAAACGACCTGAAGTTCCTAACAATGCAAGACAACGAGCATAAATAAAAGAACTGGCAACCTCATATGCGGACAAGCTTATTGAACATACAAACGCTTAATTAAGCGCTTCCCTATTATTTTGTGATTATCAATAGCCTTGTTGCAACGACATTCGGATTTTGCGACCCGACGGTTTCCCGGGTTGTGGATCCGAAGTATTAATAAGGTGTTAGAGTTGTATTGGAAGTATAGACGCGATGCGTCGCGTCTATACTGTGGCGCATCTTCCAACAACGCCTTTTAAAATTCATAATTCATCATACAATTCCTTGTGCCATCATAGCGCGCGCCACTTTCATGAACCCCGCGATGTTAGCGCCTTTCACGTAGTTTATATAGTTGCCTTCGCGTCCATGGTCAACGCATTGTTCGTGGATGTTGCTCATTATTTGGTGCAGGCGGGCGTCGACTTCGGCGGCTCCCCATGATAGGTGCATGGCGTTCTGTGTCATTTCGAGTCCGGAAGTGGCTACTCCGCCGGCATTGACGGCTTTTCCTGGTGCGAAGAGGGCTTCATGTTCGAGGAAGAGGTCGGCGGCTTCGGCGGTGCATCCCATGTTGGAGGCTTCGGCGATGCAAAGGGTTTGGTTGTTAAGGATGAGGCGGGCGTCGAGTTCGTCGAGTTCGTTTTGCGTTGCGCATGGGATTACGATGTCGGCCTTTTGTTCCCATGGGCGTTTGCCGGAGTGGAATACGGCGGAGGGAAATTCGTCGACATATGGTTCTACAACGTCGTTGCCGGTGTTGCGGAGTTCGAGCAGGTAGTCTATTTTTTTGCCGGAGACGCCTTCTGGATCGTATATGTATCCGTCGGGGCCGGAGATGGTTATCACTTTGGCGCCGAGTTCTGTGGCTTTGGTTGCGGCTCCCCATGCTACATTCCCGAATCCCGACAAGGCTATGGTTTTGTCTTTTATGTCGATTCCGTGTGTGTTTAGCATTTGGTGTACAAAGTACAGGGCTCCGAATCCGGTTGCTTCGGGGCGGAGGATTGAGCCTCCGTATTCCATTCCTTTGCCGGTGAAGGTTCCGGTGTTTTCGCGTGCAAGTTTTTTGTACATGCCGTACATGTATCCGATTTCGCGTCCGCCTACGCCGATGTCGCCTGCGGGTACGTCGGTATCGGGGCCTATGTTGCGCCAGAGCTCGAGGATGAAGGCTTGACAGAAGCGCATTATTTCGGCTTCACTTTTTCCTCGCGGGGCAAAGTCTGACCCGCCTTTTGCACCTCCCATGGGAAGTGTGGTGAGGGCGTTTTTGAATGTTTGTTCAAATCCGAGAAATTTGAGTATTGAGAGGTTTACCGAAGGGTGGAAGCGAATGCCTCCTTTGTATGGACCGATAGCGTTGTTAAACTGCACGCGGTAGCCGAGGTTGATTTGAACGTCGCCTCGGTCGTCCATCCACGGAACGCGGAATGTAAAGATTCGTTCGGGTTCAACCAGGCGTTCAATGATTTTTGCTTTCTCAAATTCGGGGTGTTCGTTATACACGTCTTCTATTGATAGAAGAACTTCTTTCACGGCTTGCAAATATTCCTTTTCTCCGGGATGTTTTGCTTCAAGATCTGATAATATTACGTTTGTCTGCATCGTAATTATTCAATAAGTTTACTTACACTGTATATTTATTCAATATCGTTGTTATTGTTATCGTTCTCTTTTTCTTTCTCAATTTCTTGTTCTTTCGCTTTTCTTCTGTTGGCTTTTAGCTGATTGGCTTTGCGGTGTGCAACGGCTTCTTCTGCGTTCTTGAGGCCTGTGTTGATCGACTTGATTATTAGTGCGAGATTTTCTTTCAATATCGGATCTTTCAGGTTGTGCTCGTTCATATAATGGGTTATATTAACGGTTTCAACAAATTCGAGCAAGACGGTATCAAGGTTAGCGCGAACTTTGGCGATCTTGTCTTTGCCATTTATACGTTCGCGTTCTATTTGTCGCTCGTTGTATCGTTGCTTAAATGCTTTGTTTGCAGCGTTCAGCTCGTCGCGAAGGAGTATTAGTCCGAGGGCTTGCAGCGAGGGGAGGTACTGTGGCTGTTCGCATATTGATACAAATTTAGCTAATTCATCGGTTACTTGTGCATACGAACCGTATCTGGACCTCCTGAACTTGGCCGTTAGGTCTTTGAGGATAGTATAAGCCTGCTTCTTTGAACCTGTTTTGGCAAATTTTGCATAGTTTACGGTTCGGTAGAAAAGGGAGAAAGCGGCAATACGTTCCTGGTGCAGGAGTTTGAGGTCGGGGGTTAATGTTGCTACCGGAGCGCTCTCGGAAAGCGCAACTTCTTTTTCAAACAGTTTTTTTACTTCGGTATATAACTCTTGAAGCGACTGGGTGTTTGCAACTGCTCCGGAGAGGGCTTTGATTACGTAAACGGAATAAAACTCCTTGTGATCAGAACCCCGCAGGAATTTAAGAGTAGTCTTGAATAATTCAGATATCGGTTTTTGCATTGTAGTAAAGAATAAAACGGTTTATAATAGTTGCAAATTTATTACAGAATGGGCTATGTTCCAAATGCTTCAAAATTATTTCTTGAAAACCGTCAAAAGGCTTTCCTATGAAGATTTTCCGCAAACGGACTGCCATTCAATTTTCAACAAAAAAACTTCAATCGATTATGCAGGTTTACCTTCGCCATTCCTCCATATATATCCGGAAACAAAAGGCTCATTTCGGGATATAGCCGTTTCAATCTCCTCTCAACACTTTTGGCGATTACATGATTAGCTATGCGCTCCAACGATTGAACGCCGACAACGCGGTTAATACTTCTACGGGCATATCCGGCGGGTGCGGAGCCACTCGGATATGTAGGCCTGAGCGTAATTATTGTATTTTACGTAAATTCCTCCTACAAAGCCTATCTTCTTAAAATCTTTTTCAAGAATGGGAATCTCGTTAAAGACGGCCACGGTGCGACGAAGCAACGCGGGTAACTCGGCGCGGCGGAAGCGAGCGGAGCGATTTTACCGGCAAACGTAGCTTTAGCCGCAGCAATCTGCCGGTCAGCATTTCGTAGATGTTGAGCATGGTATGGTTCTTCCCTGCCTTGCGGAGCCTATCTCGCGTTTCGTCCATAAAAAATGAATCGGGGCCGCAGCCGAACGAGTTGAGTTGAACGAGCTGCACGCAGGACGGAACTGGATTTAGAAAAGCCCCCTGTGCCCAAAAATCTCTCAACAAATCCAATGAAATGCTTGTCTTCGGCCTGAACCCTCTTGCAGGATGAAAAAACTTGCTTACCTTTGCAGTCGTTAATCAGAGCGATTA
>JAITGS010000140.1 GCA_031280435.1 Tannerellaceae bacterium
TTCGACGTTCTCTGCCAAATCCTGAACGGCCTTCGCCTCAGCGCAGTCGACCAAACCGAAATCGACCTGCTGGATGCATCCATTGAGATCATCAATTCTACCACCGATCAGTTTACAACCATCGCCAACCGTCGCCTGGGTACCACTGCATCTAAAACAGATGACGGGAAAAAGGACGAGGAGACACAGGCCCCCGACGAAGGCACCCAGACCCCGGACACAAGCCCTACGCCTGCTCCGAACACTCCCGACCAGAATCCCTCCGACGAACCGCATCACCTCGACCCCGGCGAGCACCCGGCCATGGGGGAATGACGGGGGAAGTATAATTCAAATTGAAGATGAGAGAAAGTATGTATTCATTAAACGCTTCAGCCCTAGCCACATCACGGTTAAGTGGAGTTCACGATAGAGTAGTTCATAATATAGTGATTTTCCAAGCATAGTTATTACATGGGGTTTCTGCTTTGAGTATGGGAAATCAGAATAAAAAAGTGATAGAAGCCCTAAATTAATTTAATTATAGAACAATGAAAAATTTATTTTTTGCATTAGCCGCTCTTGTCGGCATAGTTACTTCCTTTTCAAGTTGCAGTAAGGATAATGAAGTCAACTCAGGAACTCAACTGCTTCATTTTGACAAAAACAATGTAGTTTTTGAAGCAGCCGCGAGTTCCGCTACTATTCGGATACTGGAAGCTAAGGAATGGGGAACTACTGATTTTTGGGGTGTAGGAAATGTTAAGATCTCGACTGCCGGTGATACAATATATTTTTATAACACTTTTGAGATATATCACTCCGAGACGGCGAACGCTTCGTTTAATGTGCATGTCAATCCCTTCGTCGGTGAATCTTTCAGGTTTGAGAGAAAAGGTGATGAACTTCACCTTCAATTAAGCGAGAATACCGGAAGGGAGCGAGAACTTACGTTGGAAATTAATGCCGGAATGTATGGATATGGAGAAATCCGCTTAATCCAAAAAGGAAAGTGAAACCGGTTTCTTGAAAATTATTTAGAGGAGAGGGAAGGATCGTTCTTCCCTCTCTTTTTTTAGGGTGTGCCGAGCATGGCGCTAAGACTTTTTGCCGTACAATAGCAAGCCGGTTATCGGTTGAAAATAAGGGAAGAGCCGACGGACTGATACTCCGGGCGGCTCTTTTTTTGATTGGCAGCACACCGATACCAAAGCTTGAGTGAGGCTGGGATGAAGGTAGGCCGAGGTTGGGACAAACGCCGTAGAAATCAGCGGGAGGGAGCAGAATCGGTCACGGCAAAAGCAATTAAGCGGTCGTATCTTGAGCCAAACGGTCGATAATACACGTAGATATGGTATTCGTTTTCGGTTTGATAAAAATTGCGCTCAATCGGAGCCGCTTCGGCGCTCGACTTGCCGTCGGGGACGAAGAGGAGGGCGTAGTTGTAGTGCCCCTGCTTAAGGAGTAGATACTTTTCATAAGATTCGCTTATATGATTGTACTCCATTTGGCTGCGGTCGTCCGGTATATTATAAGTTAAGTCGCCCATTATATATAGCTTGCCGCCCGGGATCGGAGGAGATTGAAGCGTGAAATGAACGAAGTAATAGTCGGCCTCGGTTGCATAATCTGTGCAACGGCTGCAACGAATGACGTAACGACCATTCTGATCCTGATCGTACTCGTAGGAAAGGGGGCGCGGGAAAAGGGGTAGGAGAGTAACATGGTAATAAGGATTATGGAACCGTGTATTCTCCACGCCCATACCGTTATACGATGCGCTCAGAAACTCGAAGCGTCTATACTCATTGCCGGCCGCAAAGATCAGGCCGCGGTTCGGCTCATAATTAATGCGACTCGGCATGATAGCGGTCGGCATAGGATTGACGGCCATATTGTCGAAGCGGCGGTTCTGAACAACTCGGATTTGAAGTTCGGTTGCCGGGTTGGATATAGCCGGGCGATCCGTAATTATTTGGAAGTTGACCTGCTGATGCTCGCGGTTAAAATCGGTCAGCGTATTGCCTGTGACCTGAGACACAACATTAACAAGAGACTCCGTGACCGAAATGCAAGCCGTCAGCAGTATGCGCGAGGGATTGGATTCGCTAAAGACGTGCACGGCATAATTGCCTGATATGCGCGGACGTACTTCGTCGTTCGGAAACGTCAGGCGATAGTGGGTATAGAGGGTTGTGGTGGCTCGCGAGGGCGTATAATCATCGATCGGCGAGGGCATCCCGTCCAGAAACTCAAGTACGGAAAGCTGCGATGGCTTCCAGTCGGCATCGCAATGCTCAACGGAATATGAAAGGCGATTATAGTCGTGCCCCAGTAGGTCGAAGGATATTTCAGCTGTTTGTCTTTTGTCTGTCCTAAGCACGGGTGGAGACATAAAGTCGCCTGCAAGGTGCACCATCAGTGATTTTACTTCCTCTGCATGGGCATCTGTGCGCCGGGCTTCGTCAGCCCGGCCCTGGGCGGCCGAATTTCCGACACATATTATTATATGTATAAACGATATTAAAAGAAATCGGGAGGTGGGGCGGATTGCTATCCTTAATTTATCAACATTCAGATTCATAACTTCGAAATAATTTTTATTTTTGCGCTAAAATAACTAAATAAAAGATTCCTATTGATATCATGGCAAATGTGATCAAGATTAAACGAGGTTTGGACATTCATTTGAGAGGCACTGCCGCCAACGTCATACTCGAAGGAAAGCCCAGCGAAACCTATGCCGTTTTACCGGCAAGTTTCCACGGAATCGTTCCGAAGGTTGTGGTGAAGCCCGGCGACAAAGTGAAGGCCGGCACAACGGTGATGACCGACAAGAACAAACCTGAAATTAAATTAGTATCGCCCGTCAGCGGCGAAGTAACAGCCGTAAATAGGGGAGATAAACGCAAGCTGCTCAGCATCGTTATCAAGCCCGATACGGGGACGACGGACTACATCGCTTTCGGCGCGAAGGATGTTAAGGCGCTCAGCTCGCAGGAGGTAAAAGAATCGCTGCTGGAGGCAGGCCTCTGGCCCTTCATCAAGCAGCGGCCGTTCGACATTGTGGCCTCTCCGGCCGACACTCCACGCGACATTTATCTGTCCACATTCTACTCGGCCCCGCTGGCTCCCGATTTCAGCTACATAGTTCGCGGCCGCGAAGACGACTTCCAAACGGGACTGGACGTAATGAACAAGCTTACGGGAGGAAAAGTGTACGTAGGCATCCGCCGCGGAGCTAAGCTGCCCCTCAAAGGCGTGGAAGTAATAGAAGTGGAAGGCCCGCATCCGGCAGCCAACGTTAGCGTTCTGATTAATCACACCAAACCGATTAACAAGGGCGAAACGATATGGACCGTCAGCCCCGACAACCTTATCACCATAGGCGCCCTGTTCAACAAAGGCATTGCCGACTTTTCCCGCCTTGTTGCCGTAACGGGCTCGGAAACCACCGAGCGAGGCTACATCCGCACCATAGCCGGCTGTACTATCCGCAGCCTTGTACAGGGAAAGGTAATGGAGGGCGTCGACAAGGTTCGCCTCATCAGCGGCAATGTGCTGACGGGCGTTAGGGTAAGCAAAGACGATTACCTCCTCGCCTCCGACAATCAGATTACGGCCATCCCGGAAGGCGATAACGATCACGACTTCCTCGGATGGGCACTTCCGGGACTGAACAAATTCAGTGTGAGCCGAACATTCCTCAGCTGGCTTATGGGCAAGAAAAAGGAATATGTTATTGATGCCCGTATACGAGGCGGCAAGCGGGCAATGATTATGTCGAACGAGTACGACAAGGTTTTCCCCATGGACATTTATCCCGAATTCCTGCTGAAAGCCATAATAACTTTCGACATCGACAAGATGGAGAACCTGGGCATCTACGAAGTTGCTCCGGAAGACTTTGCCCTCTGCGAATTTGTAGATACTTCAAAGATTGAGCTTCAGGAAATCGTTCGGAGCGGTTTGGATTTACTTTACAAGGAAATGAATTAATAATAAGATATACATGAAAGCATTAAGGAAATACCTCGACAGGATAAAACCTAACTTCGAAGAAGGAGGCAGGTTCGGAATGTTCCGCTCGGTGTTTGAAGGTTTTGAGTCGTTTTTATTCGTGCCTAACCACACAGCCAGGGCCGGCGTTCATATTCACGACAGTATTGACTCGAAGAGGACCATGACGGTTGTTATCGTAGCCTTGCTGCCGGCGCTCCTTTTCGGGATGTATAACACGGGCTATCAGCACTACGTATCGGCAGGCATTGATGCGGGATTTGTATCGACCTTCGTTTACGGATTGCTGGCAGTGCTGCCGGTGTTGGTAGTGTCGTACGTCGTTGGTTTGGGAATAGAATTTACCGTAGCCCAGTGGAAAAAGGAGGAGATTCAGGAAGGATTTTTGGTGTCGGGCATATTAATCCCGCTCATAGTTCCTATCGACACGCCGCTGTGGATGGTTGCGCTTGCAACGGCCTTTGCGGTGATATTTGCCAAGGAAGTGTTCGGAGGCACGGGATATAACATATTTAATGTAGCGCTGGTCACGCGGGCCTTCCTGTTCTTTGCCTATCCGGGAGCAATGTCGGGCGATTCGGTGTTCGTGCGTGCGGCAGCTAAAACGGTAGACGGGTTTTCGGGAGCCACTCCCCTGGGGCAGATCAATATGGCGCCGAATGAGGCTATCGGTTCGTTCCGGGTCGTAGATACCCTCGGCAATCCCATAAGCCTGTGGGATATGTTTTTCGGGCTGATTCCGGGCTCCATAGGCGAAACCTCAACGCTTGCCATATTGCTCGGAGCGGCAGTCCTGCTATTTACCGGGATTGCGAGCTGGAAAACGATGGGCTCCGTATTTGCCGGAGGCATAGTGGCCGCGCTCCTCTTCAACATGGCCGGAACCACGGTTGCGATGAGCGTAACGCCCTGGGAGCATATCTGCCTCGGAGGCTTTGCATTCGGCGCAGTGTTCATGGCTACCGATCCGGTTACGTCGGCAAGAACCGAAACGGGGAAGTACATCTACGGATTCCTCACAGGCCTCCTTGCCATAGTTATAAGGGTGCTGAATCCCGGATATCCGGAAGGCATGATGATGGCTATCCTCTTCATGAACATCTTCGCCCCCCTGATAGACTATTACGTAGTCCGAAGCAATATATCCCGCCGACTGAAACGGGCGAGCATCAAATAACTTAAAACATTGCAAGTATCATGAATAGAAACAGTAATGTATACACCATAATATACGCTTCCGTAATGGTAGTGGCCGTAGCCGTAGTGCTGGCCTTCACTTCCGAATCGCTCAAAAGCTTTCAGAAAGAGAACGCAGAAAACGACAAGCGGCAACAGATACTCCGCTCCATCAACGTCAGAGTATCAGCGCAGGAAGCAAAAGCAAAGTACAGCGAACTTATAACGGATGCCTTCCTTATCAACGAACAAGGCGAACGCACGGAAGGAGATGCCTTTGCCGAAGATGTAGTCAAAGCCTTTGCAAGGAAAGTCTATCCGGTTTTCGTAGCCGACATCGACGGGCAAACCAAATACGTCATGGCTCTGGCAGGCTCCGGACTGTGGGGCCCGCTCTGGGGATACATCTCCGTTAACGACGACTGCAATACGGTGTTCGGAGCCGACTTCGGTCATGCCAGCGAAACACCCGGACTTGGAGCCGAGATAGCCGCGGCGCCGTTCAGCAACCGCTTTATCGGCAAGCACCTCTTCGCCGGCGAGACATTCAAGTCGGTAGCCATAGTCAAGCCAGGCAATAGCGCCGAAGGACAAGACTATGTAGACGGAATATCGGGCGGCACCATAACCAGCCAGAAAGTGGGCCTCATGCTATTCGACAGCCTCAAAGAATACACCAAGTTTTTAACCTCTCAAAACAAGTAGGAAGATGGGATTATCAAATAAAAACAAGGCCATCCTGGCCGGCCCCCTGAGCAAGAACAATCCGATTGTAGTGCAGATGCTCGGCATTTGTTCGGCCCTTGCGGTTACATCGAAACTCGAGCCCGCCATAGTGATGGCAATATCCGTAACCGTAGTAATGGCCTTTGCCAACGTGATCATTTCGCTGCTGAGGAATACTATTCCGAACCGCATCCGCATCATAGTGCAACTCGTAGTCGTGGCAGCCCTTGTAACCATAGTAGGCGAAGTGCTCAAAGCATTTGCATACGACGTAAACAAGCAGCTGTCCGTCTTTGTCGGACTGATTATAACCAACTGCATCCTGATGGGGCGCCTCGAAGCATTTGCCCTGGCTAACGGCCCGTGGGCATCCTTTCTCGACGGCATAGGGAACGGACTCGGATACGGCCTGATCCTCGTGATTGTAGGATTCGTACGCGAGCTCTTCGGCTTCGGCACCTTGCTGGGCCATCAGGTCGTTCCGGAAATATTCTACAAGTGGGGATACGTTAATAACGGGCTCATGATACTGCCTCCAATGGCATTGATAATAGTTGCCGCCGTTATCTGGATTCACCGTTCGCGGAACAAAGATCTCCAAGAGAAATAACAACACAGGTTTAACGCAAAAAAAAGATATAAATAATGGAAGAACTATTAAGCACATTCGTCCGCGCCATATTTGTAGACAACATGGTATTTGCCTACTACCTCGGCATGTGTTCATACCTTGCAGTCTCCAAAAACGTAAGCACAGCACTTGGATTAGGCATAGCCGTCACATTCATCCTCGTTTGCACCCTTCCCATCAACTATATGCTCGAGAACTATGTCTTGAAAGAAGGCGCACTGAGCTGGCTGGGGCCACAATACTCAGGAGTAAACCTGAGCTTCCTCTCGCTGCTGCTCTTCATCGCCATCATAGCCTCGTTCACGCAGCTCGTCGAAATGGTGGTTGAACGCTTTGCACCGGCGCTGTACTCATCGCTCGGAATATTCCTGCCGCTCATAGCCGTTAACTGCGCCATCCTCGGAGGCTCGCTGTTCATGCAGCAAAAAGACTTTGCCCACGCAGGCCAAGCAACAGTCTACGGATTAGGCTCCGGCATAGGATGGCTGCTCGCAATAGTAGGAATGGCCGCCGTTCGCGAGAAGCTTGCCTACTCCGATATACCCAAGCCGCTGCGCGGACTTGGAATAACCTTCATCCTCACGGGACTGATGGGTATAGGCTTCATGTGTTTCTCAGGCCTCAAGATTTAAGTATTAACGCTTTAAACACGATATATAAGATATGATTTTACTAATGTCGGGAGGCCTCACGATTATCACCGGAGCCGTTGTTTTCCTCGCCGTAACGCTCATTCTCGTAGGCGCACTGCTCATAGCTAAAGCCAAGCTCATTCCTTCGGGAAAGGTTGAAATGTCGGTCAACGGCGAGAAAACATTCCAGGTGCCCATAGGCGGAACCGTGCTCTCAACCCTCCAGAGCAACGGCATCTTCCTCTCGTCCGCCTGCGGAGGAAGCGGAAGCTGCGGACAATGCCGCTGCCAGATACCCGAAGGAGGAGGCAACATCCTCCCAACCGAAACAGGATTCTTCAGCCGAAAGCAAATACAGGCACGATGGAGGCTCGGATGCCAGGCAAAGATTAAGGAAAACATAAAAATACAGGTGCCCGAATCCGTATTCGGCGTGAAAGAGTGGGAATGTACCGTGGTTTCAAATCACAACGTCTCCACATTCATAAAAGAATTTACAGTCAGGCTGCCCGAAGGAGAAGCAATGAACTTCCAGCCCGGAAGCTACTCGCAAATAGCCATACCCAAATACTCCATGAAGTATGCCGACATAAACGTAGACCGGCGATTCGTAAGCGAATGGGACAAATACCAAATGTGGAACCTTAGCTGCACAAGCGACGAAGAAACCATACGGGCCTACTCAATGGCCAACTATCCGGCCGAAGGCAACATCATCAGCCTCAACGTCCGCATCGCAACGCCTCCCTTCGACCGCGCCGCAGGTACATGGCAAGCCGGCATCAAGCCCGGAATAGCATCCTCCTACATCTTCACCCTCAAGCCCGGCGACAAGGTGAAAATGTCGGGGCCATACGGCGACTTCCACATCCTCAACACCAAGCGCGAAATGCTCTACATAGGAGGAGGAGCCGGAATGGCGCCGCTGAGAGCCCATCTGCTGCATCTTTTCAAGACACTAAAAAACACAGACCGGCAGGTTTCCTACTGGTACGGAGCACGCTCAAAAGCAGAAATATTCTACGAAGAAGACTTCCGAGCCATAGAGAAGGAATATCCCAACTTCCGCTTCAACATCGCCCTCTCGGAACCACGGCCGGAAGACAACTGGAACGGATACACAGGCTTCATCCACCAGGTTATTTACGACAATTACCTCAAAAACCACGAAGCTCCGGAAGACATAGAATACTACATGTGCGGGCCGGGCCCAATGTCGAACGCCGTGAAACAAATGCTCGACAACCTGGGAGTACCCCCCGAAATGCTATTATTCGACGACTTCGGAGCATAGCCTCTAACATTAATTATATCCAACTTAAACCTGCGACTCCCGTGCTGTTCATTCAGTGCGGGAGTTTTTTGCCGGTAGCTCGGCGCCAAAACTACAAGTGTAGATTTGGCACTCAACATTTCCGCCGGCTCAACATTTGTTGAGAGCTCCCCGCCGGCAGCGCGGAGCTCTCAACAAATGTTGACGCGGCCAAAAAAGCGTATCGGACGAATAAACAACTGTTTTTTTAATGAATCCGGGAAATTTGTAGGCTCAACAGAGCGCGGAACCTCCCAAAAAGTCGCGGCGGACGGATTTAAAGGCT
>JAITGS010000031.1 GCA_031280435.1 Tannerellaceae bacterium
TATATTAAACCAGCCCGGAGGCGTTGCGACATTGGGAACATTCATAATCCGCTGCCCGTTGACGTAGATCTTCCATGCGCGTTTGTTGAACGAAACAGCAATATGATGCCATTTGTCTAATGGAAAATCTATTTGCTCATTACCCGAATTATATCCCATGGAAGCGTACCAGCTCCACGTATGTCTGCCGTCCGCTTTGCCTTCCCGATTGAAACTTGAAGCATACTCATATTTCATGCTTTCTCCATTTTCATCTGCTTTATTAAAAAAGAAAGTAACCCATTGACTGCTGTACTCCATTTCTCTTTTTGAAGACATAAAATCAAATTCGACAGTCCAGACATCGCCAAGAAAGTTTTTGGGCGTTTTCATCAAAGGCATAATTCTTGAACCCGATTTGTTCAGTTCAAGGGCTTTGACGCCGTTCACTGTTACTACTTCGCAAGTGCCGTCGAGCAAATCCCACTGACTTGGAAATTCGCCGAGTTGCTCATTTGCCAAATCATCGGAAAAAATAATCTCGTCTCCCGGCAGAAAGTCGCTCTTGGCGTATGCCATTTCGGCTGCTTTGACGCCCTGTTGCGGAGCCTCGGCGGCGGCATCTTCGCTTTCTGCATCATCGTCGGCATCATCTTTGGAGGATGATTTTTGGGATTTGGAGGCTTTGCCTTCGTCTTTGCCGTCTTTGTTGTCGTCGCCGCCCTCCTTGTCCTTGTAGGTATCGGGGTCGGTGGCTTTGTCGATAGCCTTGCCGACGGCTTCTTCGGTTTTCTGTTCGGCTTTACGCTCAACGGTTCGCTTGGCGGCGTTCTCAACGGCCCGCCCGAGCCTCCGTCCGAATTGTGCTTGCACGGCGCCGCATACGAGCAGCAAGGCAAGCGTTGCTAATAAAAATCTAATCTGCTTCATTTTGAGTATAATTTAAATTTGAATTTGAATTTGTTTGAGTATGTTTGCTCATATTTTTATAATAAAAAAAGAACATGGAAAGTTTTAACGACATTATCACAATCAATCCGGCCAAGCGTTTCGGGAAGCCCTGCGTAAGGGACACCCGCATCACGGTTTACGATGTGCTGGGCTGACTTTCGGCAGGCATGTCGCATGATGAAATCATAGCCGACTTCCCCGAGCTGACACGGCAGGACATCCTTGCCTGTCTCGCCTTTGCCGCCAAACGGGAACGGACTAATTGATTGCGACGATGCGAAAATCCGCATGTTTGCCGAACGTCTCATTTTAAACACTCCTGTTATTTCTTCTTTTATTGATAATACCGAGCAACATTGTCTGGAAATTTACTGATTCGCTGTTCGGACCAATAATCATATTCTACATTATCCCTGCCCCGCAGCGGTTGCAAAATCTTACGCCCTCGGCTATGCTTGCACCGCATTGAGGGCAGACGCTTGCCGGAGACGGAACTGGGGGGCGCTCAGTCCGTACCGTATAGGGTGCGGGAGATGGTTCGCTGTCGGCCTTGCGCATCAGTTCGCGGAACTTGGCCGAGAGGTCGCTGAGCCGTCCGTAGAGGTCGAATGTGATCTTCGTCGAGGGGACTACGCTCATGTAGGCCGACATCATCTTCACTAATATCCACGTGTCTATGAAGGCATATTTGACGGTATAGGCCGCGCCGAGGGCGAGGACGAAGGCTGCAATTCCGCTTCCCTCCGTATTGATTCCGAACAGGCGGAAGGCGGCAACGAAGAGCAGCCCGGCCACAATGGCTACGATGACGAAAAGGAGCAGAACGACAAAGACGGTGACGGCCGCGCTCTTGAGCAGCGTTTTCCAGTTCTGCGCGTAGATGACAACGCCGTCGGCGGCGCTCTTGTAGGCATTCTGCGTATCCTTATAAAAGGTGTAGCCTAAGCAACATTCGTCCACATAGCCGAGCGAGATGTCGATGAACATTTTGCCGAGCTTCGTCAGCGCATCCATTCCGGGCACTCCGGCCAACATACCGGTAAGGCGTCCGAAAGCGTTTTGCAGCTGCTTGACGGCTCCCGCCACGAGCTTGTCGATCACAAAATAGACATTGGCCGTAACGAAACGCTGCTTCACCAGCCGGACGCCTGTACGGAAAGGCGCATCCGGCGTTGCTCCGTCGCGAAACGAGATGGCGATCACGGCCACATGACCGGCCTTCAGCATGTATCCCAGGTAATGCCGGAAGATGAAGTTGATGATTCCCAGCAGCGACAGCCAGATGAGCAACATAATTGCGCCAACGCCCTTGCTGCCGAACAGCATCGACAGCCCCGCAAGGATGCCAAAGAGTATGGCTGCCACGAGGACGTGCAGCAGGCCGACAAGCAGCTTGAGCCAGCAGAACTGCATGGTATTCCGATAAACCGTTCCTGCTTTCATGGTCGTCATTCTATGCGGGTTCCACATTCGTTGCAGAAACGGCTGTCGGCCGGCTGCTCCGTGCCGCACTGCGAGCAGAAGCGTTTAGGCGGTGCAAGACGACCGCCGCAGCTCTGGCAGAAAGCTGCGCCTTCAGGGTTGGAGGCTCCACATTGGGGACAGCGACGGGCTTCGGCTGCCTGTTCGGCTGCTTTTTGGGCGTCGGTCTCCTCCTGCGCTACCCGGATGCGATTTTCTACCTCTTTTCGCAAGGCGGCCACGGCCTCGAGCTCGGCCTTGACGGCCGGATATGCTTCGGCGCCGCCGTCGTCGTAAACCTGCCTGCCCAGTCGCGCGAAGATTGCGTTCTCTTTGGCGGCAATGTCGTCCAGTTCATTCTTAGCCTTGTAGGCTTTCAGTTCGGGGTTCCCCCGGTCGGGCACAATCTCCGCCAGCCCCTTTACTATACCATCTAAAAATCCCATAATAATGTTTGCAAGTATTTACTGTTGATTCTTGTTTTTGCGCCGCTAACTGTTTTCCATCGCTTCAATTTCGGCTATACTGCTCTCGGAAAGGGCGGCGCCGTAATCGGTCAAATTCCACAGGATGGACTGCAACTTGCTTACGTATGAATCGTACTGGCTGCTTTTGGCGTGCCCGTCCGATCCGAGCGGATATTCCTCGTTGTTGATTCGCTTGTTCTTTACCCTGTTGCACAGATCCATAATCAGCGACGAATTGCTCACGACGGTGAAGACATATTCCTCCGACGAATACGACGGATCCCGGTGTGCATTTCCGCAATACATCTTCAGGAGCACGCCATAGATGCGTCCAACGGGAATCTGCACCGTGGCTTTTTTCAGCAACACGCCGTTCTGGCATCTTCCGGATACGGATTCTGCAATCAGTCCGGCAGGAAACGTTACTGTCACGACTCGCGATGTGCTATTCCGGAGCGGCATAAATATCTCTACAAAGTAGCCGCTTCCGAGGATGGTGTCTAACTGTATGGTTTCATCGCCGGCCCGCGTTTGGATAGTCCATGTCCTCTGTCTCGAAAGGCTATTCATAGCCGCTTGCTTATCGAAGGCGGTGGCGCTGCGATAGTTCGAGGCTCTGTACCCGCCCATGATCTTATCGGCCAGCTCAATTCCTTCGGGCAGCTTGAAGCTTGTTCCGGTCGGCTCTCCCGCGGTCTCGCCGAGTCCGGCAATTTGCCCCGGAGTATCTTCCTTCGTTTCGTCTACGTCTTTTTCGCATGAGACGAATGTTGTTGCTAACACTGTTGTCAAGACGGTCAGCCATCTTCTTAAAATCACGTTCTTCATTTTACTAATAGTTTATTGTGTTTGTAATTGTATGCACATAAAAAAAGCGTGTGAACCTCTTTTTAGTTGGTTTACACGCTTCTGATTGGGGGAGTTGGTATCGTAATACTTTCGTATCAGCTATAATATGAGACAATCCGTTTTAATCGAAGCATATTTTTTGTCAGCCGCTTTAAAGCTCTTTCAAATTCAAAGTTCATTTGCCAAAGTATAGGCTGATTTTAAAGTACGCTTGCCTTCGTGGGCTTCTGCTGCTTCGCGAAGTCCACGCCGGATGCTCCTGACAATTTTATCGGCCTCCTTGTATGTACGGAATTTTTTGTACTCGCGGGAGGCATATTGCTTCGACAGCAAAATGGTATCAACGATTAGTTTGAGCATAACGCTGTTCCCTTACGGATTCCACTTCTTTGGTTATTTCCTCCAACGATGCCACCTGCGGTTCATTCCGGCGCAGTGTTTCGAGCCGCTGTCCGAGTGACGCCTTCGCTTTTATGCTTATCAGATTCAAGTCGGCCATGTTCATCAACAAAGCCTTGGCTTTCGGATTTAATATCTCAACACTTAATGTTTCCAGAATCTTTTGCTTTTTAATTTGAGCAGCCAAAATACGAAAAAGTTCCTATTGCTCTGAAAAACGCTGCGACGCTTTTCCTACTCTCCTTTTCAGGCTTTTCCATCTTTCCTGTTTTTGGGAGTATAAATCCGCGTAACCCTTCCGTTTTCTATATCTTCAAAGGCCTCCTCCAAACCTGTTTTACGTGGTTTGACTTCGGAAAAGCCTATCGAGAGAATATAAGATAGCGTTTTCCGTGCAATGGGATTGCGGGCATCGTATTCCAATGTAATTTTTGCCATAATCTTTCGCTTTTTAATTTGAGCAGCCAAAATACGAATTTAGATTGAGATGCAAGGCCCGATATAGCATTTAGCATGTAAAACCAACATGTCAAAGAACTCCTCCTGCGGCCGTGAAGTCTTCCCGCTGCCGCAGCTTTCGGAAAAGGGTGGAGGGCAAGACGCGCAAGATATTTTGAGGATGAAAATAATTCTGTACTTTTGTGGCCAACACGTCCACCCCGCTTCCCATTGGAACAGCGCGCTCAGGGTGGACATTTTATTTTTATACCTATGGAAAAATTATTGTATTCTAAGCCGTATCTTCCCTATTTTTTGCAGATTGAACTATTGAAATCTCGCGGAATGTTCTTTGCTGATGAAGCTAAAGCCGCACACTTGCTCAAACATATAAGCTACTACCGCTTTAGCGGTTACTGGTACCCTTTGCTTGCAAACAAGCAAGAGCCGGTATTCAAACCCAACGCCACCTTTGAAGCCGCCTTCAACCTTTATAAGTTTGACCGCGAATTACGCAAGCTGATAATTGCCGGATTAGAAAAAATTGAGGTTTCCGTCCGTTTGCAGATGGCATACGCCCTTTCAACGACGTATGATGCTTTCTGGATGGAAGACTCTTCTTTGTTTTCCGATGTGGTGAAGCATAAATCCACACTTGCCAAGATTAAAGACGAAGTCTCACGTAGCGACGAGGAGTTTATAGTCTCTTTCAAGTCAAAATACTCCAATCCGCTGCCTCCATCTTTTATTACACTCGAAGTCGTTTCTTTCGGAGGGCTTTCACGTCTTTACGAAAATCTACAAGCGGGCTTGGCCAAACGGCAAATATCTCAGGTATATGGGTTGGCTGACAAGGTTTTTTCCTCCTGGTTGCATAGTTTCGTCTATATCCGAAATGTTTGCGCTCATCATGCACGTTTCTGGAACCGATGGTTACAAATCCAACCTTTATTCCCCAGGCACACCGATTATGTTTGGCTTACCGACAGAGAAATAAAGAACAACCGTACTTATTATGCGCTATCAATGATTCTTTATTTCCTGAATATCGTAAACCCCAATCATAGCTTCAAAAAAAGACTTGAAGAGCTGTTTGCCAAATACCCCAATGTCGACAGAACTGCGATGGGCTTTCCTGCCGATTGGCATATCGAGCCTCTTTGGAAATAGCATGTAAAACCAACATGTCAAAGAACTCCTCCTGCGGCTGGGGAGCTCTTCCCGCTGCCGCAGCTTTCGGAAAAGGGTGGAGGGCAAGACGCTTCCCGCCCTCCGCTATAAGCAGATTATCAAAATATGTTCATCGTCTTGGTGAAGGCGTTGGCCGGGACGTTGAGGCTCACGCTCGTGGCAACCATGGTGACGCCGTCGCAGCCTTCGACCAGCATGAGCAGGCCGTTCCACGTGCCGACCTTATAGGTGCAGCCCTCTTCGGTGTAGGAAAAGACCTTGCACGACTTGCCGGCTATGGTTTCGTTCGGAAGGGCGGCATAGCCCGGAATCTGCGAGTAGACGGCATCGTCGTATATGAATCCGGCAAAGAGTACGCCGGCCGAATTGCCCTCGTAGGGGAAGTCCATCCAGAAGCCGCTTGCTCCTATGGTATAGAGTTTGGCCTGCTCGTCGAAGATTATCACTCCATGATCCGCCTTGCCGTAATTGCTGTCCCAGCGCATCCGTTTGCCCTTATTGTCGAAGGTGATAATCATCTCGTCGGCGCCCACTATATAGGTAACGGAAGCTTTGTCGATGGCGAACAGGGAGCCGTCGCCCGGAGCCTGAGTGCGGCAGGGGAGCTTGATGTCTTGCGTGACCGTCGAGCCGCCCGGCCTGCCCGGAACATTGTGCGACACTTCGGGCGAATAGCCGTCATAGTCCTTGCTCTTTACCGTTACACTCACGGGCGTACCGGCCGGAACGAAGACGCTGTACTCGCCCCGGCTGTTGGTCACGGCCGCGGTTTGCTCCACGCTTACCTTAACGTATGGCACCGGCAGGTTCTCGCAGTCCGTCACCTTCCCCTTGATGGTTACGCGCTCGGCGGGCACGTCGAGGTTGTGCCACGAGAAGTGCGATACGCTGCCCTTATATACGTTACCCTGCAGCGTTGCCCTGCCTTCTTCAACCCACAGTCCGCGCTCCTCGTCGAAGTACCACAGCGGAATAGTAGCGGGCGGATCGTTCTCCATGCCGGCCGGAATCGGGAAGCTGAGTTCGGAGCTTGCGCCGGGTTTCAGTTGCAGAGGATTGCCGGCATTGTCGGTCAGGGCAATCTCGGTCATGCCGTAGGACAGCAGCTGCGCCGTGCTGCTGTTCGAGCGTACGGCAGCCAGGTCGCCGCCGGGCATAGCTTCGGCAAAGTCCGCATCGTTAGGGTCGAGATAAAGCATGTCGGCCCTGACCGTGCCTGTGTAGGCCGAGCCGTCTGCCGTCACCAAGGCCGCTGCCGGTATAACGGCCTGCATAGCCCCCACCGAAAGCGTTTTCGATTCGGTGGCGCCGAACGAAGCCTGCGAGCTCGCGTTGCCGTTGCCCTTGAGCCGCATCACCACGTCGAGCTCCATCTCGCTTTCCTTCACGCCCGAACGGGTGAGGCCGAAGTAGCCGCTCTTTTCGAATCGCACAATGGCCCGGTTGTCTACCGTAGCAGCCTTGCCGAAGGAGAAAGTGCCGTCGGAGCCGGTGCTGACACTGAGCCCTCCGGTGCTTACCGACACTCCCGCAAGCGGACGGCCCTCGGCGTCGCGCACGGTTCCTGCCAGGGTCACGTCTTGCATCACTACCTCCACCGGCGGCTTGGGTTCGGGCTCCACTTTCCCTCCCTCAAGCTTTACCGTCCAGTCGTTGGTCGTTGCACCGTCGCCCGACCGTACCTTATATACCACCGGGGCCCTAAAATCATTCAAGGTTTGCCTGCTGATTTGCGCCAGCCCGTTCACCGTGGCCGTTGCCCCCGTCGAGAGGCTGAACTCTGCCGCCACCGAGCTCAAATCAACCGTCGCCATAGCCTTGGCAGCTATGCTGTGAGCCGTTTTGTCAATGCTCGCATTGCCATCTATGCCCTCGAAAGTGAAGGAAAGGAAGTCCGCCTCTTTTTCCGTGCCCGTATCAACACCGGGCTCTTCGGTCTTATTGCACGAGGAAGAAAATGCCATCATCAGCGTTGCCGCCATAACGGCCATCAATCTGAAAAACACTTTTGTTTGCATCATTGTTAGTCTTCTAAATATATTATTAATGTGTTACTGATATTTGTTCGCGCCCGGATTATCCGTAGCTCTTTTCATTGTACGAATATGTGTTCGAAGCTTGATGATGCAAAAGTATATACTACGAAAAGTAGAAATTTACCCCCTTAGTAGGGTTTCGACAGAGATAAAGGTGGAATATTGGAGGGGCCGAATGTGTCAAAAGGAATTTCCGCCTGAAAAATATGTCATTCCCGCGGAGGCGGGAATCTCCGA
>JAITGS010000040.1 GCA_031280435.1 Tannerellaceae bacterium
AGGGGGGCGAGGCGACGGCTTTCCCATATAGCCTTTGCGAAATCGATCAGCATTGCTTGCGTATTGATAACGATCGCAAAGGGGGAAGCCCTTACCTTTGCATCGTCAAACAAGAAAGAAAGACGGTTTAACTAAAGCCTTGACTCGTGGTTGTTCATTTGGCCTCTCGGTGGCGACCAGACCTTAACTATTAAAAAAAGAGAGGCAGTCCGGTTCTCGCAGCAATGCGGGGCCGGATTTTTTGTTGGCGCCGGACGGTGCTACCCCAGGCTCAAGGAGATCAAAGGAGCCGTCGGGATGTGAGCTCTCCGGTAGCTTATTTCATTTGCCCGATATAGCGGTGCAGGCCTCCGCGGGAAAAGCCGGTCTGACTTTCCGATATAGCCTTGGCGAAATTGATCAGCTTTGGTTGCGTATTGATAACGATCTCGAAGAGGGGAGCCCTTACCTTTGCATCGTCAAACAAGAAAGAAAGCTAAATGCGATTTAACTAAAGCCTTGACTCGTGGTTGTTCATTTGGCCTCTCGGTGGCAGCCAGACCTTAACTATGAAAATGAGAGGTAATCCGGTTCTCGCGGCAATGCGGGGCCGGATTTTTTGTTGGCTACGGAAGCTGCCACCCCAGGCTCAAGGAGATCAAAAGAGCCGTCGGAATGTGAGCTCTCCGGCGGCTTATTTCATTTATCGGATATGGCTGTGCAGGCCTCCGAGGGGAAAGCCGCTCTGACTTTCCGATATAGCCTTGGCAAAACTGATCGGCTTTGCTTGCGTATTGATAACGATCTCGAAGGGGGCAGCCCTTACCTTTGCATCGTCAAACAAGAAAGAAAGCGATTTAACTAAAGCCTTGACTCGTGGTTGTGCATTTGGCCTCTCGGTGGCAGCCGGACCTTAACTATTCAAAAGAGAGGTAATCCGGTTCTCGCAGCAATGCGGGGCCGGATTTTTTGTTGGCGCCGGACGGTGCTACCCCAGGCTCAAGGAGATCAAAGGAGCTGTCGGAATGTGAGCTATCCGGCGGCTTATCTCATTTGCCCGATATAGCTGTGCAGGCCTCCGAGGAGAAAGCCGCTCTGACTTTCCGATATAGCCTTTGCGAAATTGATCGGCTTTGGTTGTTTATTGATAACGATCTCGAAGGGGGAAGCCCTTACCTTTGCATCGTCAAACAAGAAAGAAAGCTAAATGCGATTTGACTAAAACCTTTACTCGTGGTTGTTCATTTGGCCTCTCGATGGCAACCAGACCTTAACTATGGAAAAGAGAGGTAATCCGGTTCTCGCGGCAATGCGGGGCCGGATTTTTTATGTCATTGCTACGCCAAAAAAAGCGCGGCGGCACTGTATCGCTACACTGCCGCCGCATGAAATCCAATGAAAAAATGCATTATAGGTTATAATACTTCTCCCAGCCTTTGCGCGGAAGCTCGCCGCACAGGAGCTGGTTTGCCAGCGGATCGTTTATGATACGCTGGGTTTCGCGGTCGAACAAAATCTTTTTGCCTGTCCATTGTGCAATCACGCCGAGGCAGAATACCTGGCTGAGCGGGCCTGCAATAGAGAAGGGCGAGCGCGGTTTCTCTTTCCCCATACAGCTCAGCAGGAAGTTGGCATAGTGGTTCGACGGGCTTTTGGGCACTTCCGGGAGGCGCGGCGCCATCTCCTTTGCCTTGGCTTCCGGAATGATGGAGAGCGTGCTGCCGTGCGAGCCGCCTTTGAAGGTAAGCGTCTTCGAGTAGATTTCCTTACCGGGATTCAGGCGCATGGGCTGAATCTTGCCGCCGGCCACCGGAGGGATGTTGGGGTCAATCTGAGACACTCCGTAGCCTTCCGGGACAGCAGGAATATTGTCGAGGCCGTCGTACCAGTTTATCACAAGCGGAGGCATGGCTCCTCTGGCCGGAAACTTGAACTCAAGCGTTGACGACATAGGGAAGAAGAACGGGTTGTGGTCCTTCAGGTAAGTGGGATTGATCTCGTAGGGCAAACCCAGGTCGAGGAACTCGTGTATGGTGTCGATGATATGAGCGCCCCAATCGCCCAGGACTCCCATGCCGAAGTCGTACCAGCAGCGCCACTGGCCGTTCACAAAGTCGTGGTTGTAATCGTGAGGCTGACGTACGCCCAGCCATAAGTCCCAATTCATAGTCGAAGGAACAGGCTCGGCCGCAGGGAAGGATGCAATCCGCGGATTCCAGGGATGCCAGCGGCGGGAGTTGTTCATGTGGGCCGTTACCGATGTCACGTCCTTTATGATTCCGGCATCAACCCATGCTTTGAACTGGAAGTAATTGCCCTCGGAATGTCCCTGGTTGCCCATCTGAGTTACGACGCCGAACTTGCGGGCGGCTTCCATCATTAGCTCCACCTCGTGGAATGTGCGCGCCATAGGTTTCTCCACGTATACGTGCTTCTTGCGCGACATGGCTTCCATAGTAACCGGGAAGTGAGCATGATCGGGCACGCCGGCCGTCACGGCGTCTATCTTGCTGCCCATCTTGTCGAGCATCTCGCGATAGTCCTGAAACTGCGGAACGTTGGGGCACTTGGCTATAATTTCCTGCGTGTGCGGAGCGCCCATGTCGACGTCGCACAGCGCAACAATGTTGCAAAGGCCTGTCTTTATAAACTCATTGGCTATTTCTCCTCCGCGAAAACCTATGCCTATGAGCGCAAGGTTAACCTTGTCGTTGGCGCTCACACGCGGCGCGACCGGAGTGGCGGCCATAAGCGGATTATGAAACGTCGGGAGGACTGTTGCGGCTGCCGAAGCTGCGATTGCCTGCTTTAGAAACAGGCGGCGTGAACTGTTGTTTGAATTCATGGTCTATAAATATGATTAAATGAATATTTGGTGATTTAAATGTTTTACGGGAAACACTGCGTAAATGTAAGAAAATATCTGTTCCGGGATGCAACATTCCCAAAACTTCCACCGTTAGAGTATGTATAATTAATAAATAGAGATAAAGTATGAACCCTGGAAAATCTTTTTTACTTATAGCCGCCATGATGCTTTGCGCCTCATGCCAGCTCGGTTCCCGAACCATAGAAGGCAACGGGAAAGTGATAACACGCAACATAGAAATCACCGATTACACTAAACTCGCTATTGCCGGCAGCATGGACGTTGAGTACGAAGAATCCTCAGCCGCCCCTTTCCTTAGCGTTAGCCTCGACGAGAACCTCTTTGAGTACCTGAAAGCCGAAGTCGATGGCTCCACGCTCAAGATCGGCCCCAAGAACTACGGTCTCGACGGTCTCAACATCCGTGCAACCGTATTCAAGGTCAAAACCACCTCGCGCAAGCTCGAAGAACTCGGTTGCGCCGGCTCAGGCAATGTCAATGCCCGCAATGTATCGGCTGCATCATCATTCGATGTCAACCTGTCCGGCAGCGGCAATGTGAGCGTTCGGCAGATAAGCGTGAACAGCCTCGAATGTAACCTCGCAGGCAGCGGAGACATCCTCATAACAGGCTCGACCGCCAAAGCCGAGTACAACCTCGCAGGCAGCGGTGATATTAAAGCCGCCGATTGCCGGGCCGAAAAAGCAGAGGCCAACATTGCCGGAAGCGGTAACATAGAGCTGCATGCATCTTCCACACTTGAAGCATCAATTGTCGGGAGCGGGGATGTATCCTACAAGGGAACCCCGCAAGTGAAAGTAAACAAGATAGGGTCGGGCAAAGTCCGAAGCCTCTGACCGGCAGTAGCAGCAAGCCATGTCATCCCCGCCGCCCATGCAGTTCATAATCTGCCGAAGGCAGCAGGTAGGGTACAGCCGGGTTGATAGGGTCGGGGGATTCCGATGATCATCGCTGTCGCCGGAAGCGCCGGTCACATTCGTCTATGCCGGGAGCTCTCAGCATAGAGCAGCAATTACCAATAACTTCCGTGTTTCTACACTTTTTCGGACGGCTTGACATGCATACGCCAATAATCGTCCCCTTTTTACCCCGGAACAACGTTGTTCCGCTCCCAAAACTTTTGATCTGACGCCGGACCAACGTTGTTCCGGCTCCAATATTTTTTTTCTGACAGCGGAACATCGTTGTTCCGCTCCCAAAACTTTTGATCTGGCACCGGAACATCGTTGTTCCGCTCCCAATATTTTTGATCTGACACCGGAACAACGTTGTTCCGGCTCCCGGATTTGACTTTTTTCGCCGGCAAATCTGTTTTCAATGACCGCTTGCCTCTGTCGCAAACCTTGAATTATCCGCAGTGCCCTAAAAAAAAAAGTGGAGGAACCTAAATAAATAGGATTCCCCCACCAAACGAGAATATATAGAAGATTGGAAGTTGGTTCTTTATGGGTTGGGGTTGCCGTCTTGCGATATGGTGATTTCCTGGCGCAATGTGCCCGATTTGATGTAGATGCGGCCATATCGAGGCTGCCCGGAACTGTTCGGCTGCGCTATGAGCTCAAGCGAGCGGGAAGATGCAGGGCGTTCGGCCTTCAGACCGTCGGCGCCTTCTATGCTCAGCCAGTCGGCCATCGAAGCGTCGGCCGTAACCGACCAGTTCGTATAGGTGGTGAACACCTTGATGGAGGCCTTGGAGCCTGCGTCTATGCTGCTCGACAAGCCGTCGGCACGGAAGTTGACATGCAGAACGCTGACGCCGAGCTTGTGGTCGCTGTTGAAAACTATATTCTCCAAGCCAAGCTCATCGGTTTCAACCTCCGAGCTTACGAGCGACGACGGCATCACGGCTGCCTCTTCGGCGCTGTCGTATCCTTCGCCGCTGATGCCGGTGATTGTTATACGGTAGCGATAGTTGCGCAGGATAGGCAGGAGCCCGCCGTTGGCGTCCTGGATTTTGGCGCAGTAGAATTGCGGCCGGCTGTCGGCCTTGTTTATCTTGAGAACTATGCAAGTGGGCGATCCCTGGCTCTGGGCATCTTCGGTGATATAAATTTCGCGCTCCATAGCGGGAGTAGTAACGCCGGCATTGGGGCGGAAACTGAAGCTGCGCGTGCCGGGCTTTGCGTCGATCGGCACTCTGGGAGTTTCGGTGATGTTGCCGCGAGTTCCGAATGAAGGCGCCACGAAGCCTTTATCTTTTATATTGAATACGTATACGGAGTCTATGTTCCAGCCATCAATGTGAGCAGAAGCGGCAATGTCGACGCGGGCAATGGCGCGTATCATCTTTATCTCGGGAACAACCGTGGAATTGGCGGAGATGAGGTCGGACTCGCCGTACATGGGGAAGGCGTAATCGCTATCGGCAATATTGCCTGTGGAGAAATTGCTGAAGTCGAACACGAAGCGGTCGAGGATGCTTTGCTTCGAAACGTTGCCCATGGCGCTGTCGTTTTCGAGGCGGGAGTTCATCTCATTGTCGAAAAGATAACTGACGTTTGCCAGCAACACAAGACGGGCGTCGATGGCGTCAAGGTCTATATCTATGCTTTTGGAAGTAGTGGTTTGATTATTCCTGACGTTGCTTACGTGGAGGTGCTTGTAGTAGTGCTCGCCTGCGGAACTGCTTTTGAAAACCAGTATGTCTACGGTCTTGACGTCGTTCTCATCTATGGCGGAGTAAGAAAAGGTTGCAGGGGCGTTGGTGCCGGGGATATGCAGTGTGAGTGTGAGGTGCTTCAGGTTGTCGTTAGCGTAAGAACCGCCCGGCTGGGCATCGTGGAGAATTTCTTCGCCGGCACATGAGAAGAGAGTAATAAAAGAAAGGAGAGAGATTAATGCTATGCTATATTTTTTCATGTTGTAAAAAGTTTGATTGATTATTTGTCGTCGTTATTGCAGCTTAAACAGGGAAGGAGATTTATCAGAGAGAGAGAGGGAATAAACAGAGGCGGATTAGCCGCCTCTGCTGTTGGAATTTTGATTCTATCGGAATCAGTCGCCAAGGATGATGTTGCCCATGCTTATCAGTGACCAGGGATTTACTGTGATGTTTACCGTAAGAGCTCCTGTTGCACCTATGATGTTGTTCTTGTTGCTGTCCTCGATTTCGGGATAAGGCCTGCCGAGCTTCTTGATTTCGGCAATGCTCACCTGATAGTAGTTATTGCGGTAGGTCTGGTATTCCTTAGTAGTCGGGTCGGCATTCAGGAAGACATTGTAGAAGCAGTAGCCACCGTAGTAAGTCGTATAGTCGTTGGTTGCGGTCTGCATTGAATGGTTGAGGTAGGCTACATGAGCTTGAGCTTCGAGTCTGTCTGTGTAATAGTAGTAGCTGTTGTTATCGACAACCACGTGGAGAGTATCTGTGTTGGCAGGGGTCTGAGTAGTTACTACCGGCTTGTTGAGAATAGGGTCGAAGGAAGTGGCATAAGCCTCCGGAGTGAATTTAACCTTGATGGTAGCGTAGGTAGTTTCGCCGTAGCGGGCATCTTTGTGCGTATTCTCGAAGGCATACTTAGTATTGCGGTCCTCTACTTTCACGGTGCTTGCGTCGACGGCGACGAACTTGCTAACGTCCCAGTCCAGCCCATACGTTTTGTCTTTCACTGCGAACTCATGTTGGAAGTCGATTGCATAGTCGGCCACGCTCAGCGATGTCCAGTTGGGGTCAATCCAGCTTGTGCTTTGCTCCTTCATGGGCAATATCTTGTTGTTCTTGTTGCCGATGGCAAATTCAAGAGTCGAAGGGTCGAAGTTGGCGTTTGAAGCCTTTTTGAGTCCTGGTTGGTCAAGATTACCTTCGGTATTTACCGTAACCTTGGAGGTCATACGCTCAACGGATACATTAGCTGCGTTAACAGTAGAGGGAAGGATGTCGACCACCACAGGTTTGTCGTTGAACATAGGATTACCTTTGAAGTTCGGGTCTGTGGTATTGCCGCTTATGTAGAAGAGGCCTTCCTGAGATGCGAGCGGGTAGGACATATCGCCGAGGCCGTTCAGCTTGATATTGTTAATCATTTGATTGTCGAGGTTGAGGCCCACGTACACTTTCTTGTTGTTACCGGTCGGAACGTAGAAGGTGACTTCGTACTTGTTGGCTCCTGCACTTGGCGGGGTGAGCACGGTGGTGTCAACTTCGTAAGCATTCTGTGCATTGAAGACAAAGATTGTTGCTTTGGATATTGCCGTTTCGTTGTCGTTCGCGTTGGCGTCGGTGACGGCTCTGGTTGATGCGGTTCCGGAGAAGGTGACGGTTAAGGTTGCTTTTTCTTTTCCGCTCGCCAGGTCGGGGCCTGTTCCCGGAGTAAGGGGTTCTTCACTTGAGCAGCTTGTGATAGTTGTTACGCTTGCGGCTATTACTGCAGAGGCAGCTAAAAATCTAAAAATCTTTTTCATTTAAAAATTGGTTTTAATTTAGTTAATAATACTTACTTCTATAATTTGGTTTTGATATGTTTCAGTTCCTTGTCGGAACGTCAGCAGTTTGTTTCTTTTTGACAATGCAAAGGTAGGAGGGATTTGCGGAGGTATTATTACCAATTTCTATATAAGCGTTAGCTATTTCACTAAACCACCATACAATCTCCTTCATTATGCATTTGCAGGCATTTATACGGGCAGGAGTTGCACAGAAAAAAAAGAACAATTACATTTGCGCCCATCAAATCAGGAATCAGACGGCGAGATAGCTCAGCAGGTTAGAGCGCATGATTCATAATCATGAGGTCCCGAGTTCAATCCTCGGTCTCGCTACCGGAAACGGCAAAGAGGTTCACAAGCAATTGTGAGCCTCTTTCGTTTTAGGGAGCAGGCTATATATAATATAGGAAGAGCCGCACGGAACATAGCGTCCGGCGGCTCTCCTTTTTAATATTATACGACTGTCGTTATTTGACCGAAGCCTTCAGCGTCCGCTTGCCGGAGGCGATGATGTAGATGCCGGGCTCGACATAGAGGCGCAGCTCGGCCGCCTCAACTTTCCTTACATTATATATAAGTGCACCTGCGGCGTTGTATACCTTCAGCTCGTCGCCTGCGGTCAGGCCGCTGATGAGGAGCTGTCCGTTGTCGGAGACGGCTTTCAGCGTCGGGATGGTTACGGTTTCGTTACTATTGCCTGTGATGTACTCCAGAGCTCGCATGCCGGAAAGAACATGGGAATGGGCACAGCCTATGTAGCCGAATGGAGTCTGCTCCACGTAAGCAGACCTGTTAGATACCATTTTTTTGTTTTTTAGATAAGCCACGTTATATTTTGTTTTATACACTTTATTGGATTACCTATATATATACTATTTTCATTTTCCAATTTACCTGCAATAGTTGAGTTTGCACCTACTATATTTCCGTCTTTTATTTCTGAACCTTTAAGTATAAGGCATCTGCAGCCTATCCAAACATTTTTTCCAACCGATATTTCTTTGGGTTCATTTATTATTTCACTGTTTTCATTCAGTATTTTATGCAGATCGGTGTCCATAAATAAATTGTCCCATGATATTAAGCAGTTCTCGCCAAATGTTATTGCCTTATAACATACGATGGACGTTTCAGCCGTTATCGAAAATCTGTCCCCAAACTTTAGTATACCGTCTTTTCCCACAGAGATTTTTGAACCATGACCAATACTTGCGCTGCCGTTAAATACCATTTTCCCAGAAACTTCCAAGATGCTTCTTGAACGTTTTTTGTCAAAAATACCAACTGAGCCAAATCCTATTCTAACCATTCCCGGATAAATGTTTCCTAATATTTCGATTTTCCCAGAACAATTTTTCAACCAGACTTTTCCGGAAATAAGTATAGGCAGTTTTAATGCGTTTTTTAGAGGGAAATATTTAAGGTTGATATAAAATGTTTTCCAATTCATAGCCCCCAAATAGTTGAACAATCTTTTAGTTTTCATGATAACTCCTCTTTTTTGCAAGTGAATTACTTTTTAGCAGAACGACCCTTTGGGCAGGCGAAGAACCTATTCATTTAACCTCTACCGTCACTCCCCCATGGCCGGGTGCTCGCCGGGGTCGAGGTGGTGCGGCTCGTCGGAGGGATTCTGGTTGGGAGTGTTCGGAGCAGGCGTTGGGCTTGTGTCCGGCTTCTGGGTGCCTTCGTCGGGGGCCTGTGTCTCCTCGTCCTTTTTCCCGTCATCTGTTTTCTTTATGCCCAGATGCCGGTCGAGGATGATGACGAACTGGGCTATCTCTGCATTGATGGCGTCCAGCACATCCTGCATGTCGGCCTTGGCGGCCGGGACGGTTTCCGTCACGAACATGCCCTCGAGACCGGTGCAAAGAAGGTCGAAGGCCTTGATAACATTCTCGCGCAGCTTGCTTGTGGTGCCGCTCTGCTGGTGGGCGTATTTGGCGTCGAAGCGCGTTTCGTAGTGAGCCTGGAACTCATCGTTCTTAAGCTTTAGCTGGTTGATGAACAGTACGAGGCCAAGGGCCAGCAGGTAGGCCGCGTTTGCAGGCAGCTCAAGATCCTGTATAAAATTGGTGATCATAGCCGTTTTGGCCTCGTATTCCATATCCTTTGCCGCCGCAAAATTCCTGACGTAGTTGTAAATGTGTTCGGCTGCCGCCCTGATTGTGGGGTCTGAGCTTTTTCGCATAGTTTTCACAATGGTGAAAATGACGGTCAACAGCCCTTCCCGCTCCTCGTTGAGCCGTACAAGCAGTTCGGTTTCCGGCGATGTGGCCGCCCATTTGAAGCTGTCGTCGAGGGCGGCTATGGCCTGTTTCAGGGCGAGCCATAGAGCCGCCAGCCGCGCCACCTTTTCAATTTTCCCGGTCAAGCGCCCTATCAGAGCGAAAAAAAACTGCACGAATTGCGCATTCAGCAGATTGTGCACAAGTCTACCATACGGTTTGATTGCTTTCATTGTTACTTTAAATAGGGCTTGCTGTTAAATTTGCAATTCATTATTAACCAGCGTATTACATAGGAATTTTTTATAATAAGTGCAAGGAAATATGATAAAGACACTCAAAAACCATGCACTTGAAAAATTGAGC
>JAITGS010000059.1 GCA_031280435.1 Tannerellaceae bacterium
CCGCAAGCCGTCGGTCAGGCTGAGCGACGAAGCCGGCAGCAAGCTGTCCGCCTGCGCCTGGCGAGGCAATGTCCGCGAGCTCCAGCACACCATAGAGAAGGCTGTCATCATCGCCGACAGCGATCTCCTCGGCCCCGAATGTTTCGACATGCCTGCCCAAAGCTCCCCGGCAGGCCTCCGCCCCGACGCTGCCGACACTCCCGCTACTACTCTGGAAGAGATGGAGTACGCTATGATAAAGAACACTATGGATCGCTTCGGAGGCAATCTGACTTTGGTTGCCGGACAGCTTGGCATCTCCCGCCAAACTTTATACAACAAACTGAAGCGATACGGGCTCTGATAAATCATCCTACCCTTAAACCGTTTGAATCCCTTAATCCTTCGCCTTGTTCTACTGCTGTCGCTGACGGTTGCGCTGACGCTTATGCTTTTCGTGCAAAGCTGGGTGACGGCCGGCTTTGTGTTTCCGCTCTGGATATACTCCCTCAGGCTGATATGGATGCAGTACAGGCATAATGCGGAGAAGGTTGCCTTCATACTCGACGCCATCGAGAACGACGATCATACGGTGAAGTTCGACGAGCGCCGGCCCCATTCGTCGGATAGTCAGGTGAACGCCTCCCTCAATCGCATCACCGGCATACTCCGGCAGGCCAAGATGGATGCCGTTCAGCAGGAGAAGTATTACGAGCTGATTCTGAACAGCGTCAGCACCGGAATCCTGGCCGTAGACGACAACGGATACATCTTCCAGGCCAATCATGGAGCCTTGCGGCTGCTCGGCCTCTCGGTACTGACGCACTGCCGGCAAATCAGCCGCATCGACGCCCGCCTGGCCGACCTCATCGAGCATATCCAGGCCGGCAGCAAGCAGCAGGTATCGTTCGGCAACGAGCGCGGCACGGTTCATCTCACCATCCGCGTGTCCGAGATGAGCCTGCGCGACAAGCACGTCCGTATCCTGGCCATCAACGACATCAACAGCGAGATGGACGAGAAGGAGATAGACTCCTGGATTAGGCTTACCAGGGTCCTCACCCACGAGATCATGAACTCCATAACGCCTGTCACCTCCCTTAGCGATACCCTGCTCACACTCGACGGCAGCGCCTCGCCCGAAATCCGCGCCGGCCTGGAAACCATCAGCGCAACAGGCAAAGGCCTCATCGCTTTCGTAGAATCCTATCGCCGATTCACCCACATCCCTACGCCGCAGCCATCCCTGTTCTACGTACTGCCCTTCGCCGAGCGCATGCAGCAGCTCGCCACGCATCAGAACAACTATCCCGGCATCAGCATCAAGGTCGACGTAGAGCCGGCCGACCTCATTGTCCATGCCGACGAGAATCTGATCGCTCAGGTGGCCCTCAACATCATCAAGAACGGCATGCAAGCCATAGGAGCCGACGCCCCCTCCGGCATCATCGGCATCAAAGCCCGCTGCAACGACGACGAATCCGTCTGCATCGAGATCAGCAACAACGGCCCGGCAATCCCTCCCGAAGTAGCCTCGCAGATCTTCATCCCCTTTTTCACCACAAAGGAGGGAGGCAGCGGCGTAGGCCTGTCGGTTTCGCGCCAAATCATGCGCCTGCACGGCGGCAGCCTCACGCTTGGCCATTCTGCCGCCGGGCCAGCCTTCGTGATGACCTTCCCCTGACAGGCTCACAGCCGCCTTGCCCTACAAAGAAAGCCGGCTTTATCGGGCCGGCTCTCTCTCTAAATTTATCTGTTACTCGTCTGCGTCGCCCCGTCTTTACTTGACGGCGACTTTCAGGCTTCTCTTGCCGGAGGCTATGATGTAGACGCCCGGCTCTATGTCCACGCGCACTTCGGCGGCGTCGGCCTTTACATTATATATAAGTATCCCGGAGAGATTATAGATGCTAAGGTTATCGCCTGCGTACAGCCCGCTGATGACAAGCCGGCCGCCTTCGGATACGGCTTTCAGCGTCGGCAGGGATACGTCTTCGTTACTGTTGCCTGTGCTGTACTCCAGGAACAGCCTGCCGGAAAGGGGTCGGCCGGCAAGTCCGGTCTGTACGGTGAAGTCAGTGTAATAAAGGGTGTCGCTGTTGGAAATCAGTTTGCCTCCGGCATAGCTGATGCCGCTTCTCAGGCCTGTGGGATTGTTCAGGGCTATGCTTGCTTCGTACTTTTGGCCGGCGCTGTTTCCGGTCATTGGGAGGTCCAGGAATTGATTGTCGCCCTTGTACTCGGTGAGCTGCAGGCCGGCCAGATTAAGTGCAGTCAAATTATTGAAATTGCACCCAAGGGTTCGTAAAGCGCTAAGCCCCGACACATTCAGCGATGTCAGCTGATTGTCGTTGCAATACAGAGCTTCCAGCTGCTTAAGTCCCGAAACATCCAGCGTCGTCAGTTGATTCAAGCCGCAATAAATACTTGTTAAACTGCTCAGCCCCGACACATCCAGCGCCGTCAGTTTATTGTCGACGCAAACAAGCATATTTAAAGCAGTGAGCCCCGAAACGTTCAGCGATGTAAGCAAATTATAGCTGCAACGAAGGCTCTGTAAATTCTTAAGCCCCGAAATATCCATAGCCCCGGTCAAACCTTGCGTGTGCACATCCAGCTCCGTTACCCGCCTGTTCGTTTGTTCTGTCGACCATACAGCTATGTCCTTCCAGTTTGCGGGTACAGAGGAGCCGTCGGTGGGGGCCTTTGTCAGTTTGAGGCCGTTCTTGTCGATCATTGCGTTGATGACGGCTATGTCGCCGGTGTTGTACAGGGCTTGGGTGGCGGCTTCGTACTTGAGGTAGAGGGTGCCGTAGAGGGTTTTGCCTAAGAGGCCGGTTTCAACGGTGAAGCTTGTGGAGTCGATGGAGCTGTTGTCGGCAATAAGTTTGCCGTTGGCATAGCTGAGGCCGTTTTCAAGATAGGTAGGCTTGTTCAGGGCTATTGTTATTTCGTACTTCTGCGTTGAACCGTTCAGTGTCATGGTGAGGTTTGCCGTTTGTCGGTCGCCTATAAAGTCGGTTACAGGCGAGCCCGTCAAATTCAGCGAAGTGAGGTGATTGCCGTAGCAATGCAGCTCCTTAAGCTTGTTAAGCCCGGTAACATTCAGCGACGTCAGTTGATTTGAGTAGCAGTAAATAGACGCCAACTTATTAAGCCCGGTAACATTCAGAGCCGTCAGTTGATTGGTCTGGCACCAAAGAGCGGTTAAATTATTAAGCCCTGTAACATTCAGCGAAGTCAGTTTGTTCCCATAGCAATAAAGTGTATCTAAAGCGGTGCATCCCGAAACATTAAGTGAAGTCAGTTGGTTCTTACTACACGCAACAAACCCTAAATTATCCAGCCCTGAAACATCGAGTGCCCCGGTCAAACCGGCATTGTATAACCCCAGGGTTATTACCCGCCTGTCTGCCCTGTTGACCAGCTAACTATATTCGTCCAATCGGTCGGCACGGAGTATCCGTTTGTGGCTGCCTTTGTCAGTTTGAGGCCGTTCTTGTCGATTATGTTATTGATGACGGCAATGTCGCCTGTGTTGTAAACCTGCGCCATAGTGGGAGTGGCCAGGGCCATTAATGAAAAAGCAAGCAGGGCGAGGAGCCGCTTGCGCGTTAGTTGATCGGATAGTGTTTTCATGTTGTTTGAAATATGATTTTAGAATTATGAATTTGAAAATTAAGGGGCAAGACAGGCCCGGTAGACTGCCTTGCCCCGTAGATGGGGTTCTACAATTGCCCCGTCATTCCCCCATTGCCGGATGCTCGCCGGGGTCGAGGTGGTGCGGTTCGTCGGTGGGATTCTGGTCGGGAGTGTCCGGAGCAGGCGTAGGGGTCGTATCCGGCTTCTGGGTGTCGGAAGTTTGCGTATCCTCGTCTTTTTTCCCATCGTCCTTCTTCTTTATGCCATGGTGGCGGTCGAGGATGATGATGAACTGCGCTATCTCAGCGTTGATAGCGTCTATCACGTCCTGTATGTCGTCGCGGGCAGCCGGGACGGTTTCCGTAACATACATGCCTTCGAGGCCTGTGACAAAAGTGTCGAAAACGTTGATAACATCCTCGCGCAGCTTGCCGGTTGAGCCGCTCTGCTTGTGAGCGTATTGCGCGTCGAAGCGCGTTTCGTAGTGAGCCTGGAACGCCTCATTCTTGGCTTTTAACTGAGCAATATACAGGGCTATGCCGAGAGCCGCGAGATGAGCCGCGTTTTCGGGCAGCTCAAGGTCCTGTACAAAATTGGTTATCATAGCCGTTTTGGCCTCATACTCCATCCCCTTTGTCGATGCAAAATTTTTTACACTGTTATAAATGTGCTCGGCCGCAGCCTTAACGGCCGGATCGCCGGCGGTTTTCCTCAGTGTTTTCACTATGGTGAAAATGATGGTCAAAAGCCCCTCCCGCTCCTCGTTGAGCTGTACAAGCAGTTGGGTTTCCGGCGCCGCGGCCGGCCATTTAAAGCTGTCGTCGAGGGCGGCTACCGCCTGTTTCAGAGCGAGCCAGAGGGCCACCAGGCGCGCAATCTTCTCCGCCTTGCCCGTCAGGCGAGTGATAAGTGCGAAAAAAAACTGAACGAACTGAGCATTCAGTACGTTGTGCAATAGTTTACTGTACTGTTTAATTTTCTTCATTGTTTTTTGGGATTAAAAGTTTAACTCATTGACATGTAATACATTCATTGTTTGATGCCTGAAAAAACAGTCTTGGTTGGCGATTTCCCCCCGGGGGAAAGCTTGCCCAAAATTCGGTTGACGAATTCCCCCCGGGGAAAAGCTTGCGCAAAATTCGATTGACGAATTCCCCCCAGGGAAAAGCTTGCGCAAAATTCTGCCGGCGAATTCCCCCAGGGGGAAAGCTTGCCCAAAATTTGATTGACGAATTCCCCCGGAGGGAAAAGCTTGCGCAAAATTCGATTGGCGATTTCCCTCGGGGGGAAAGCTTGCGCAAAATCCGATTTGCGATTTCCCCCGGACAGGAATGCCTGAACCGATTTTTGCACAAGCCTTCCGACAAAGGGGGATGTTAAGAAGCCCTGACGAAAGGGTAAAAAAATAGCCTTGCGGAGCTCGTCCGTAAGGCTGAAGTATAATGTAAAAAGACCGTCAGGAGAAAATTGTAAGGCCTTTACAATTTTCGTGGGGAGGGGGGAATCGTAAAGAGCTGCCTCCGGTTTACCGGAGGTGGTTATTTCATATTTCTGTCTTATGTAAAAGCGTGTCATGTAGTCTTATAGAATTTTATCCGGCCGCAAATATAAGGAATGTTTGAATTAGACAATACTTCTTGTGATATTTTTTTAGGGAGCCAGAGTTTTTTTGTTTGCGGCAGGAGGAGATGGGTCGGAGTATGCAGTTTTTCCGTTGTGGGGAGGGGCCCAAAGGTCATTCGAGGCCTGCCCATGCCGAAGGCCCGTAGGCGGTCGAATATTTTCGACCCGAATCCCAACAATGCCTTTTAATGTTGAATTTGCGTCAATGAAACCGCCGCAAAGGCATTGGAGGACGGTTTTATTCGGGTCGAAAATATTCGACCCCTACGGGATCCCTGTTTGCGATGGCGGTGTGTTGTGTGTAGAGACGCGATGCATCGCGTCTCTACGGGGGTAGGGCATGGGCGGGCGATGCATCGGGAGGCCATTCGCCTGTCCAAACAGGCGTTGTTCAAAAAGTCATTCCCGACTTGTTTTTCGATCGTGAATGACTCTCTTGAACAGGTTCGGCTTCTTTTCTGCGCCAATTTGGTTTGTGTCGCAAACCAATCTATCTTTGCAGCGTAAAAAGAAAGCTTTCATATTCGGATCCGCTGTTTGTATTATTAGAGTGATTTGAATTTTCATTAACCCTTAATTGTTTTTTGATATGAAAACAAAGTTTTTGCTCATGATTTGTCTCCTTGGGGCGGCGCTTCAAGTGTTTGGAACCGACGGATACAGGGACTCTCTGATGGTCGTGGCCAATCGCTTGGATACAGCTTGGAGCATCCGCTCCCTCGAGCAGTGCGCGGGTGAGTTAGAGAGCCTTGCGGCATCCAATCCCCGCGAATGGATGCCCGTATACTATGCGGCTCTCTGCAATATTCACATGTCTTATGTCAGCCAATCAGGGAAGGAGGCGTACTTCGAGGCGGCTCGCAGGCATATAGATGCCCTCAAGGAGTTCCCTGCTGCCGACGCCTCCGAGGTCGCTACTCTCCGGGGCTACCTCTATGCCGCTCTGACTGCTGCCGATCCTCAAGCCAACGGAAGGAAGTACTACGCCTCCGTCATAGCCCTCTACGACCGGGCAATGGAGCTCAATCCGGATAATCCTCGGCCGGCCTGCCTCAAAGCTCATTTCTGCCGCTATCTTCCGGAGTCGCTGCGCTCGGATGAGCAGATTGCAGAGAACAGGCGGAAGGCAGCCGAACTGTTCGAGCGAGAGCAGCCCTCGCCCGACAAGCCCTTCTGGGGCGCCTCTTATCTCAATCACCTTAAAAAGCAATAGTATGAACCAAGAATTTAATGAACACGACAGCCTCCGACTGATTACGCAGATGATCCGGCAGGCTAAGATCGACCTGCAAAAAGGTAGCGGCAATCAGATCCTCCTCTGGGGCTACTCCATAGCTGCAATCGCCATCATCAACTTCGCTCTCGTGCAGATATACGGCAGCCGGAACGCTGCGATTTATGCCGTATGGGCGCTCTGCATCCCGCTTCTCGGCCTCAGCATGCTGCTCAGACGACGCAAAAGCATTGAACGGACAGCCGTGAGCCGAATCGGCAGCATGATTGCCTCCGTCTGGAACGCCTGCTCCATCAGCCTCGGCGTGATTATCTGCATCTTTTATACCATAGCCGCAGGTTCGGGAGCAGGCGAGCACTTCGCGTTGATCGTACCCGTCATCATGGCTGTAACAGGGCTGGCGCTCTTCGCAACCGGACGTATATGCCGCTTCAGGCCATGCATATACGGCAGCGCGGTCTTCTGGGCCGGAGCTCTGGCATGCGCTATACTGACGGCCGGCCTGCACAGGCACGACCTCCACCTCCTTGTTCTTGCCGCATGCATGGCTGCCGGATTTGTAGTACCCGGTCATTTGCTCAATCGCTATGTCGGGCAGGGAACTTAGGGATCTGGATCCTGTGCTGCATGCTCAGCAGCGGCTTGCCATAGTATCGATCCTCGTGTCGGTGGAAGAAGCCGACTTTGTGTACATCCGTAAAACGACAGGGATGACGGCCGGCAACCTCAGCGTGCACCTCGACAAGCTCGCCACAGCCGGATACGTTGCCATACGCAAATTCATTGACGGCAAGCGGCCCCGCAGCGTTTGCCGCCTCACTCCCGCCGGACTGGCTGCATTTGAGACCTACGTGGAAACCTTGCGGGAATATCTGCGGATATAATATATTAATGTGTGCGGGGGCGTTGAATGACGCCCTGCAATTTCCCCTGTACATTACTTCAAAAGGGAAGTAAATAAAAAGTAGAGACGCGATTAATCGCGTCTCTGCGGGGGTAGGACATGGGCAGGCGATGCATCAAAGGCCATTCGCCTGCCCAAACAGGCGTTGTTCGAAAATCATTCACGCTCGAACAATAGGTCATTCCCGCCTTCGCGGGAATGACCTATTTGGGCAGGCTGAATCACCTTTTGACACATTCGGCCTCCTATTTGGGCCGTTGTGTGGTAGAGACGCGATGCATCGCGTCTCTACGGTGGCAGGGCATGGGCCGACGATGCATCAAAGGCCATTCGCTTGCCCATGCAGGAGGCCCGTAGGGGTCGAATATTTTCGACCCGAATTTTGGGTGTGTACGGGGCAGGGCATGGCCGACGGTTTTTTTCGGGTCGAAAATATTCGACCCTTACGGGATCCCTGTGCGGGGGGCGTTGTTCCTTTGGGAACGCCCCCCTTGCTGTCCGGTTTGGCTGCGTTAACAGATGCGGGGACAAATCGGGTTTACCTTATCGACGGAGCCGCTTGTGCGGCTTTTCTTTTTTCCTGGAGCTCTTAGTGAAAAATATAAATTTTAACTTTCATTATCATGAACATTTTGTTCTTGGCGATGAATTTATGCAATTAACTGCCCGTATACCTTTGCATCATCGTCGACGATAAATTATTCATTCATAAAAACTAAGAACAAACAAGAAACAGACAGTCACACTCAAAAACAAGCGCAACAGGGGCTCTGACCCCCGAACACCTTTCACAAAGGTTAACTCTTCATTTTTGAACACACCTCTTTTAATTATTCAAATTGTTATTTAAAAATTTTCCTAACAATGAGTAAAAAAAATTTCTTTCTTTTAGCTTTGACAGGCCTCGCTTTCATAGTGCTTCAGGCCTGCTCCACGGAGGATACTTATTTGCAGCAGGGCGACAAGCCCTCCGGGCCTACGGCTGTGAAGTTCTCCTCGCACTCTCCGGCCACCCGAACTACGAACGGCGGAGAAGAATGGGTTATAGGCGACTCGGTTGGCGTGTATATGATGTACGATGCTACCCCTATCGCAAGCAACAAGGCGGCCAATAAGCTTTATACCGTTACCAATCAGTCCGGACAGCCGGATAACCTCCAGCCGGGCAATGCCGCACAAACCATCTATTGGGAATCCGGACAGGCTATGAGCTTCATCAGCTACTATCCCTACAAGCCTGTGGGAACGGGAGGCATCAGCGCCGGCTTCCTCTATCCTATCGACGTGCGGCAGCAATTCGATTCGGCACACATAGACGTGCTTTATGCCGAAACAAAGACGGCCTATCCCGCAGGATTGCAGAACGGCACCCTGGGCGGGCATGTGCCCCTCGATTTCAAGCACGTGCTGAGCAAGATCATTATCAATGTTAATGCCGAAACCAATAACAGCGATATTTATCTGCCCGGCATGGAGGCAATCATAGGCAATACGCCCATCCTTACTACGCTCGACCTGGCCGACGGGACGCTGGGAGCTTCGCCGCAAATCGGCAACATAGGAATGGCCGGAGTCGATCCCCGGCAGCGCACCGACCAGGCGCTCAAGGCCGATACTACCTACGAGGCTATCATCATCCCGCACGCGCCGGGAGCCAACGAGTTCGTGCAGTTCAAAACCGCAAGGAGGGTCTTCACATGGGATATATCGGGCATAGGCGCAATACTTGACCCGACAGGCGACTTCCTGCCCGGATATGTCTATATCTTCAACCTCACCCTTTACAGTGAATCGGACGTGAAATTCACGGTCGAGATACTGCCATGGACGGCCGGGCCTATCGTACCCGACAACGTAGTGCACGACCAAACCGGAAAGCCTTCCAAGAAGTTCATCCGCGGCGGGCTCGATACGCTCGACGTTAGCTACATCAGGGCGGCAAGCTTCAACATGGGTACCGGAGACGCGCTACCGAGCCCGGGACTATCGCCGAGCCCGCAGCACGTTCACACCTTCACCCGCTCTTTCCATATGACCCAGAAGCCGATTACAAACGCGCAATTCCTCAAGTTCGTCAAGCACGTTAACGACAGCCTTATCGCTGCAACAGGCTCCGGACTGACGAGCGGCGGCAACGTAACCGTCTCGCAATGGGTGCCCGAAGTAACGGCGGCCGTGCCTCTGCTCAACTCCAATGCTTCGGGCCTTACCGTTAGCGGATCCGGCGCCAACATCGTTTGGGCAACTACTTATCCCAACTATCCCGCCATTAACATGACCTGGTACGGAGCCCTGGCTTACGCCAGATGGGCCGGGGGCGACTTGCCCACAGAAGGCGAATGGGAATACGCAGCGCGCGGAGGAGCGTCGGGCCACTATATAGACGGCACTACCAACGGAGCAAACATGGCGGCTTACGCATATAAAGGCACAAGCGTGAACAATGTCGGACTACTTCAAGGAAACGGCTATAATCTGTACGACGTGTTCGGAAATATGGAAGAATGGGTGTACGACAGAGTGGCAGGCACCACCGCTGCCGAGGTATATCCGGCTGCGCCGCCCGACGACTATAACGGTTCCTCAACATCGGTTGACCAAACGGCATACGCCGTGGCGAGAGGAGGTAATTACAGCTCTGCCCTCAACATATTTTATATAGAAAGGCGAGGTACGTACCAAATAAAGGCGTGCGGCGTCGGAGTAGGCTTCCGGATAATATTCACGATCAACTAATGTCAAACGTTAAAAATATAATTTCAACGATTATGAAGACAATAAAATATTTTTTCGCGCTGATAACGCTTATTGCCATCGCCTCCCTCTATTCGTGTGCATCCAGCGAGGCCTATATACCGGACGACGATTCGCCCATAGGCGACCTCATCAAGCCCCAGGCAGTACAGTTCTCCGTACCGGCGGCAGCAGTCACCAGAACCACCTACGTTGGCGAAACACGGTGGCTTAACAACGATTCCATAGGTGTATACATGATGAAGCTGGGCGACGCAATAGGCCTCAGCACAGCCGAAAACAGGCTATACCTTGTGGGCGACGAAACCTCTGTGCCGAACACGCCTATCGACCCTGCCGCCACGGGCCAAACCATTTACTATCCGAGCAATGGCGACGACGTGGAGTTCATCGCCTACTATCCCTGGAAACCGGGCGGAGGCGGTGGTATTATGGACTACAAATATCCCATAGACGTGAGCAACCAGGCTGATACCACGCATCTCGACCTGCTGTATGTGGCTGAAAACAATACGGGAATAGGATACGCCAAGGCACAGGCCCACTCCGTGGTGCACCTCCAGTTTGAGCACATGCTGGCGAAAATCATAGTGAACGTAACCACCGACCCAAGGCCATCGCCGGGAATCGACATCCCCGGCATGACGGTCACAATCAACAGCATGCCGGCACAGGCAAAGTTTGAATTGGGCAGCGCCAACATAACCGACCTCGGCACGGGCAAGCCCATAGGAATGTACGGACTGCCGGAGCCAACCTCCGGATACGACACCACCTACCAGGCCATTGTTATTCCGCACACCGTTGTGTCGGGAGCCGAGCAGATACAGTTCGTCAGCGGCAACGGGCGGCAGTTCACCTGGACAATCCCCGTAGCGACGGTTGCATCCTTCGACCCCGGGCTGGTTTATACCTTCAACCTCACCCTGCAAGACGAGGCGCACATACTCTTCGACGCCAACATCAGCAAATGGGGGCTCTGGAGCCCAACCACTGCGGGCGACGATGCCGAGGACGTATGGCACAACCAGAGCGGCATCCCAGGCATTGTGCCTATACACTACGATGCGGCTACGCAGCGATACCTCGACACCATGAAGGTGGTATACATCCATCCCGACAGGCCCTTCATTATGGGAAGCGACGGATTTGTTCCGGATGTCAACGCCTTGCCCACAAAGCCTGCGCACAAGGTGACGCTCACACATTCGTACATGATGGGGCAATACGAAGTTACCAACAAGCAGTTCGTCCTTTTCCTCAACGACATTGGCGCCACCATAGCTGCGAGTAACTACAATATTTACGCAAACCTCAGCACCCTTTTGCCGGGAACCCCCACCGACGACGGCACGCTGACAACTATCGGAGTAGCAACAGTCAGGTTAAGCGGCGATCAGGCCAACGGAGGAGACAACGGCGTGAGATACGACAATACCGCAAAAAAATGGTATTCTACAAAACCGAATGGACCCGTTACCTACATTAACTGGTGGGGAGCCATGGCCTACGCCGCATGGGCAGGATCGGGTGCCTGCCTCCCGACCGAAGCCCAATGGGAATACGCTGCCCGCGCCGGCAGAACCGGAGACTACTACGACGCAACTACTCCCGTCACCACCCCCCCCTCCGCTCTTGCAGGCATGCCTGTATACGCATGGTACAAGGATCATGGAAATGCAGTGAAAGATGTCGGCCTGCTTGCCTCCACCGACTGGAACCTGTACGACATATTCGGCAACATTGCCGAATGGTGCTACGACCGCTTCCCGGCATCACCCGGTGGCTATCCGAGCAATCAGCCTGTGACGGATCCCGAAGGCACAACGACCTCAACAGGATTCGGCGTATACGGCATTGTTCGCAGTGGAAGCGGATGGTCGCCTTACAGTTATATGTCAAATGTAAACCGCTATCAATTTCAGTTCAGGCAGAATAGCTCCACCGGCTGGGGCACCGACTACTGGATAGGCTTCCGGCTCGTATTCAACATGAAATAAAACCGAACAAAAAGAGGAGTTCAGGTTAGTGATGAGTTCTCGAAAAGTAGAGGCGCCCTCAGCGGGGCGCCTCTACCCGCCGGGAGCCGCGAGGGGCACAAATCTGTCGGGCAAGGCATACAAATCCCAAAAAACTAAGCTCACCGCTGCCGTCGAGGGCCTTCGCCCGAAAAAAATAAGCTTGTCGCTGCCGTCGAGGCCCTTCGTCCGAAAAAAATATCTGTCCCGCTGACGGCGGGGAGCTTCCCCCAAACTTAAAAAAGATTAAGCTGCCAAAAACAGAGTTGATTTTCAAATAATTATAAAATTCAAAAAAAGATGGATTCAATAAAACAGGTTTTAAGCATTATAACATGGGTGCTGCATACGCTTCGCGATGCGGAGCATGCGGTGATGGTGAAGGAGTTTATCACCTTCCTTCCTCCTAAGCTCACGGGCGTTACGGTGCTGCTTACGCTGCTCGACGCGGTTAAGGCCCAGCATGTTCGCGAAGAGTCGGCTCTGAAGCGAGTGTCGCACGCGGCCGAAACGAACGCTATAAAGGAACTGCACAGGAAGCGCATCGACTTTTTCCTGTCGGTGAAGCTAACGGTAGAGATAGCGGCCAAGAGCAGGGTGGCCGTAAAGGTTCAGGCCGCCGAAATCCTCATGCCCCTGCTGCGGGCCTACAAGCACATAGGCCGCGTTGGCTACGATGCCACGACCTCGCTGATAGAGAATTTCCTGCTCGACCTCACCAAGCCCCAGTACTCGGCCTCGGCCGCCGCCCTCAACCTGGCTCCCATAACGGCCACGCTTCAGTCGTCGAACACGGAGCTTCACCAGCTCTGGCTTGCCCGCCTGAGCGAGATAGGCATGGAGATGACCATAGGCAACGTACGCCAGACGCGCCCGGCCGTCGATCGCGCCGTGATGACCTTTGTTCGCACGCTCGACGGCCTCAACTACTCCAACGAAACGGTAACAAAGGATCCGGCTCTGAAGGCCAAGCTCGAAGACGCCATCCTGTTCATCAACTCCGAGGTGCATGCCCGCGTGAACACACTTGGCCACCGCGGCGTGAAGCATCCCCATCCCGGAAGCTTCTTCTACGACGAAATCCCCGCCCTTCCTCCCGAGGAAGAAGGCGAGGAGGATCACCCCTCAATGGGCGAACACTAATCCGATACGTCTCGTGTGTTTCATTATATATGCCTATCATATCTGAGTGCATCCGTCAGATAGAACAGCCAAAACTTTTTGCGATGTTGGCCGCCGGGGAAAGTGATTTTTCCCGGCGGCTGTCGTTTGGTGCAGTGAGCGCAGCAAGGCCTGTCCAAAAAAAATTTGCGGCGAAAATTTGCAGGAACAAAAAATAGTATTACCTTTACAGCAACAGTACCCGCCGAGCCTCTTCACAATGCTTAAATAGGCGGGTCGTTTTATTTTATAGAGCTCTGCCAATCAATTATACTAAAACCTTTACTACTCCACAGGATTTAATTTTATTACTCAAGACAAGAGGACTTGCTATTCAGGATGACCGGAAAGCTATGGGCTATCTTGCCACTATCGGCTACTTCAGGCTGAGCGCATATTTTTATCCCCTGCTGAAAGAGCCTAAAACCGAGCACATATATAAAGATGGGGCTACGTTCGAAATGGCTTTAGATATGTATCGATTCGACCGTAAACTGCGGATACTGCTCTTCAACGAAATCGAAAAGATAGAGGTGGCCATACGTAGCGCCATGACTAATCTTATCAGCGGCGAACTGAACGATGCCTTTTGGATAAAAAGAGCAAAACGAAACGTAGTTAAAATATATTCAGAGGAAAGTCATATCTATCCGAATAACAATAACTTAATGGTAGCGTCCATTTAACAACTGCAAAAACGAAATGTGATACA
>JAITGS010000063.1 GCA_031280435.1 Tannerellaceae bacterium
AGTAACGGCAACTTGACGTCAAGTAACGGCAACTTGACGTCAAATTCGGTCTTGAGAAGCCCTTATAATCTCTTTTAAAAGCCCATTGCTTCTTTACTTATCAATATATTAGGAACAGATGCGGAGGGATGCGCTGCCGGATTGGCAAGATATTTGCCTCAAAAGCCTGATTCGCTTTAAACTTGAATTGTTTTAGGGAAAACATGCGTGGGAAATGCGTAGAGAGGCCTGCCGAGGGCATTTTGAGAATTTGAAAAAAGGATTAATTTTGCGTGCAGGTGAAACAAAATATCAATCTTTTAAGCACAACCCACATATAATTCAGGATGGACAAATATCTGATCATAAAGACGCGCGACGAGTTGCTGCGCATAAAAACAAGCCAAATTTTATACTTTGAGGCTGACAGGAATTATACAAAACTTGTTCTGGCAAACGGCATACAGTTTACTTTCGCCCTCAACATGGGCAAGGTGATTGAGATGCTCGAAACACAAATGGCCGGGAACTTCTTGGTGCGCGTGGGTAAAAGCCATATAGTGAACAAAAATCATGTTATGCAGATAAATTTGCCGCATCAGAGGCTGATGCTGCTGACCGAGGACAACAAGCTGAAGGAGCTCATCTTGTCGAAAGATCCTCTTAAGGCCCTGAAAGATACGATTGAGAGAGAGCACGGAAAGTCGAACGAACCGCAAACACGCAACAATGACGCTCAGGATAGGAAAAGCGAATGATAACGACTTTGTTGTGGCAGAACCGAGCGTCAGCAGATACCACGCAAAGCTGAGCAGAGACGGCGACGGCTCTCTGATTCTGGAAGATTTATCGTCAACCAACGGGACTTTCGTCAACGGCTCTCAAATCCTCAAAAAGAGAATTGCACCAAGCGACAGGATTATGCTTGGCAATAATTTTGAGCTGAACGTATCGGAGGTATTGAAAAGCAACAACGATTACAGCGAGGAATTTGCCGCCCTGAAGAGCGTTTATTCCGAATTTGTTGCACAGAAAGTAAGGATACAGTCGGCCACTACATTCAGAGCCCGCCTGTTTCAGGCGCTGCCCTTTGCATTGCCCGGAATCGTTGGCGTGGCCATAGGATTTTCGGGCAAGGGAACCTCGCTGTTTCTCGGAGTCAGTTTGCTGGTAGCGATTTGCGCTCCTGCCGCCGGAGTATATTTCGGTGCGAAGCAGGCCGCTAAAGCTCCGCAGCTCTTGCAGGATCTGTCGAACAGGTTCAAGATTGACTACGTATGCCCCAAGTGCGGCACCTTTCTGGGAGAGATACCGTGGGAGTCACTTGCAAATAAAAAACACTGCCAGGCGCCGGGCTGCAGAGCCAAGTGGAGCTGAGCTTGAATGTAGGGGAAATATAATGCAGGATTTGAGATTCTTCGGAAGCCGGTGTGAGCTTAATGGGGCGGGAAAAATAAGTTCGGGTGGGTACAAAAAATTAAAGGATGTCTCCCGACATCCCCTAATCAACTTTGTTAACCTTAAATCTAATACTATTATGAAAAAACCACAGCACAAAGGTATAGGTTGAACAGAATGTAAACAAATATCAGTAGCTAAGATTTGTTAAGCAATATAATATCTTTGGTTAAAAATATTTATAGTTTTCAGCATTTCTTTCATTGTAGTTAATTTCTATATAAGTCATAATGATAATAATAAAACAGAACGACAATTTAAGACCCCGAAATCCTCTCGCCGCAACCATAGGTTTCTTCGACGGAGTACATGCCGGACATCGTTTTCTGATCACAAGCCTGAGGGAAATCGCAGCCCGGAACGGACTCGAATCGGCTGTCATTACCTTCGACGAACATCCGCAGCGAGCGCTCAAGGCCGACTCCCCTCCTATGCTCCTTAATACTTCCGGCGAAAAGATGCGGAGGCTCGACAGCCTTGGCCTCGACTATTGCGTCATCTTGCCTTTCACGGCTCAGCTGGCCGATCTCACCGCTGTCAGCTTCATTCGCATGCTGGCCCATGAGTGGAATATACGCATGCTGCTCGTGGGATACGACAATCGCTTCGGGAGGAACCGTGCGGACGGCTTCGAGCAATACAGGCTCTACGGGCAGGAGTGCGGCATGGAGGTGATCGAAGCCGGGCAGATGGCTTCCACGGGCCCGACCGTCAGCTCGTCGCGCATCCGCAAGTTGCTGGCCGAAGGAAAGGTGGAGGAGGCCGAGCAATTCCTGTCCTACCCCTATCGCATAGCCGGGAAGATCGTGCACGGGCAGAAGATAGGGCGAACGATAGGATTCCCTACGGCTAACATTCTGATCGACGAGCCCCTCAAACTCATCCCCGCCCACGGAGTTTATGCCGTGGATGTACTTATCAACAACCGGGAGCCTTACCGGGGCATGTTATATATAGGTGTGCGCCCAACTCTGGGCTATGGTTCCGAAACGGTGCTCGAAGTACATATCTTCAACTTCGAGCAGGAGGCATACGACGGCGACATCAGCCTTGAGCTGCGACAGTACTTCCGGGGCGACATCAGCTTCGGCACGCTCGACGAGCTCAAGGAGCAATTGCAGCGCGACAAACAAATCATACAGGACTTCTTCGGCAATGGACACTGAAAGCTTCTACTTCGCCGTCGATACCCTCAAGGAATTGATCGCCCGCCCATCCTTCAGCCGCGAGGAACAGCTCGCAGCCGACTTCCTCCGGGAAACATGGAGCCGCGACGGGCAGCAGGTGAGCCGCTATGGAAACAACCTGCTCATCATCCCCGAAACATTCCGCTACAACAAGCCTACCGTGCTCCTCAACTCGCATATAGACACCGTGAAAGTTGCGGAAGGATGGACGCGCGACCCATTCTCGCCCGACGAAAGCCCCGACGGCGATGCCGACAACGGCGAAATCCGCCTCTACGGCCTCGGAAGCAACGACGCCGGAGCATCGCTCGTATCCCTCTACGCCGCCTTCAGGCGACTCAGCCTCGCCGAGCAGCCATGCAACTTCATCTTCCTGGCCTCGGCCGAAGAAGAAGTGTCGGGCAGCGGAGGAGTGGAGAGCATGCTGAGCCGCCTGCCGGCCATAGCCCTCGGAGTAGTGGGCGAACCAACCGGGATGCAGCCCGCAATAGCCGAGCGAGGCCTCATGGTGCTCGACTGCGAAGCCACAGGCCGGGCCGGACACGCCGCCCGAAACGAAGGCATCAACGCCATAGACATAGCCCTGGCCGACATACAATGGCTGCACTCGCATCGCTTCCCGCTCGTAAGCCCGCTGCTCGGCGAGGTCAAGGCAACCGCCACAGTCATACATGCCGGCGAGCAGCACAACGTCATTCCCGATCGATGCCGCTTCACCGCCGACGTTCGCTCCAACGGGCTATACTCCAATGCCGAGCTCTGCCGGATTATTGCCGACAGGCTCCGCTCCTCCGTCACGCCCCGGAGTCTGCGCCTCAACGCCTCGCACATCAATCCCGAACATCCGCTCATAAGGCGGGCCGAACTGCTCGGGCTGCAGCCCTTCGGCTCGCCCACGCTCAGCGACCAGGCCCTGATGCCCTTCCCAACCGTCAAGATAGGGCCGGGGCTCTCCTCGCGCTCGCACACAGCCGACGAGTACGTCCGCCTTTCGGAGATAAGAGAAGCCATAGAAATATACGTCCGCCTACTGTCCGGCCTCATTCCGGACGACAGCCCATGCTGAAGCAGATAATATCCGTCGTAGGAACGCGATACATAGTTGCCGCCCTCAATCTCATCCTCATTTTCGTCAACGCACGCATGCTCGGAACCGAAGGCCTCGGAACCATAGGCCTCATCCTGGCCGCCATCAACATCAACACCACCGTCAACAGCCTCCTCGGAGGCAACACCCTGGTATACTTCATGCAGCGATACCCGATACGCATGCTCGCCCCCATAGCCCTCATCTGGATAGCCGCCGGATCGGCCGCCGGAACAGCCATCATGTACCTCGCCGGCATACTGCCCGACGGATATGCACTGCACGTCGGCCTCCTCTCCGCGCTCTACTCCCTCATCCTCGCCGGGCAGCGCTTTCTCACGGGCAGCAATAATTTCAGAGGCTTCAACGCCATCATCCTCCTCCAAGGCCTGACGCTCTTCATCGCACTGCTCATAATATACTTCCCCATGGAACATGCAAGCGTAGACGGCTACGTAGCCGGCAATTATATCTCCCAAATAATAGCCGCCCTGCTGAGCTTCTACCTGCTGATACCCCTCTTTCGCAGCCCCTCCGACCGGCCTCGCCCCAAATCACTCGAAATGATAGGCCGCATGCTGCGCTACGGCCTTTGGAGTGCAGCCGACAACATGGCCGAAACCCTCGCCACGCGCCTCAACTACTTCCTCGTTGAGCACTTTGCCGGGCGCGGAAGCGTAGGCCTGCTCGACGCCGCCACCCGCATAGCCGAGAGCGTTTGGCTCATCAGTCGCAGCGTGGCCCACATCGAATACAGCCGCATAGCACGCACCTCCAGCAACCTGCTTCAGCGGCAAATAACCCTGCGGCTGCTGCGGATAACCCTCATCGCCATCACCGCAGCCATAGCCATCCTCGCCCTCATTCCCGAAGGCCTCTACGCCGTTCGGTTCTTTGGCCCAGGCTTCGCAGGCATACGCGGCATCATCCTTGCCCTCGCCCCCGGCATCATAATGCTCGGCGGCAACACCATCATGAGCCACTATTTTATAGGCAGCGGAAAGGTGCGGTACAGCGCCTTTTCATCCCTCATCGGATTCAGCGCCATACTCATAGCCGCTCCCATACTCATCCCCGCATGGGGCACCATAGGAGCAGCGGCAGGCAGCAGCATAGCCTTCGCCTCAATGTTTCTTTTTTCGCTGATAATATTCTGCCGGCAGCACAAGGCATAGACGGTGTGATGCATCAACCGTCCAAAGCCCCCCGTCGCAAGCCTGAGCCAAACCTGAATCCCGCCGCGATTTTGCAAGAAAATCAGGAAAAAATAAGCTCGCCGCCGCCGTCGAGGCCCTTCCCCCGGAAAAATCTGTGCCGCGCAGGGCGCTGAAAGAATAAAAAAGTACGCAGAAAAAATTGGAGGCTTTGTATCGAATCCTATTAAACCGGCTTCGCAGCAAGGCCATTCGGATTTGTAGCAGGTAGCACGAAATAGCTATCGGCAATTTTTATAGGGATTCGTTTTCAGAGAGATTGATGGGGAAAACAATAGTATTACGGAGAATAGTTGTTTGTTGTTAAGGGGTTATAAACAAATGGCCGGCTAATCAATGAATTTTCCAAATTCTATGTTGTGCTTTGGCGTTCCTTTTATAATCCATCGCTTAAATGCAGTAAAAGCTGATTCGCGACTTATATGCAAACATATTTTTGATGACAATAACTGCCTTTTCTCCGCAGAAACAGTATCGCTGAAATAGTCTAATAATAATTGTTGAAACTCACTTATTTCATCCAGAATTTGCTTTCTTAAGTTCGCGGATTCTAACTTCTTGAAAGGAGTTGTGCCATTGTAGATCTCTAACAATAATTCTTTTGTATTTTGAGTTTCCGCAGAGTCATCCAATGCGACAATGTCTATGCGTTCAATGGGAAAAGGTCTAAAAATGTATTTGAGTCTGTTTTCGACATCATCTGCTTTCTTCGTACAATTCAAGATTTTGTCGCATTTATCACCTTTGGTGTTATTACAATGTGGGCAGGACAGGAATAAATTATTCCAGTTAAACTTTTTATCTACATCACCTTTATGCGGTTCAAAATGTTCAATATTGATTGAAGTCGGCGCTTTAAGTTCGCAGAGATAGCACTTATTCTTAAAATCATTCTTCAGTCTTTCAACAACGTCTTCTTTTCTATAATTTCCATTTGCTTTTTGTTTCTCTTCAGCTAAAGAGGCTGGAGCCGGCTGTGATTTTTCTAAATATACCATCGTGCTTCCGATTAATTCATTTTAAATTACCAAGTTCTATTTGTTGCAATTTGGCCAAAAGTTCCTTGGATAAATATTTTGGAGCATGAGCAAAATAATCACGTAATAAATCTATATTTCGAATATCTTCCACAGTTTTATTTTCTATTAAAGATAAACTTTCATATTCCGCTATCTTATTTTTTATGATAGCGGAATATTGGTCGGTCATAAAATAACTCTCCAGCAGTGCATCATAAGGATATGCAGATAAATCGGTTATTATCGTTTTATATTCCAAATCGCAGACCGTTGCATTTGATACGGATGAAAGTACAAAGGGAGAATGTGTTGTTATTATAAATTGAATTTTAGGAAAGAAGTTGATAAGGAAAGGCATAATCCTTTTTTGCAAATCAACGTGCAAGTGAGTTTCTATTTCATCTATAAGCACTACCCCCTCCAAATCATAAGACTTAACATTGTGGGCTTCCATCCGAAGTAATAATTCGCTTACGATGCTGATAATCGCAGAATACCCATCTGACAAAGTATTAAAATCGAAAGGCTCGCAATTATCTATATTGATAGTGAAATTATACGACTTTCTATCAAAATTCAATTTTAAACTTGGTTCGTCAAACAGATCTATTAATTGTTTCTGCAATCTGTCAAACCACTCATCTATCTTTTTTGCGCTGTCTTCTTCGCCATCATCTCTTGCAAATGACCGGTCTGCTTTCAGATTAACTATATATTGGATAAAATTGCCGTTAGCCTCCGCTTGCAAACCATAGCGTTGCTTTAATTCCACTTTGTGGATTCCTTGGGGAACATTAAGCTTTGTATGTCTGTTGGCTTCAAAATAGGCCAATAAAAATTCACCTTGCTGAAATTGGTTATGAATTTCTAAGTCATACTTTGAAAAATCAATTTCTACGCCGCCAAATAGCGAAAACCAATATTTGTTTTCTTTAATTTGATTTTCAATCGTTAGTCTTTGTTTATTTTCTGTGTTACCGGCTATATTATTCAGTTGATTAATATATGAAGCCAAATCCTGTTTAACATTGGAATAGGATTGGTAATTGCCATTTACTATCTGAGAAAGGAACTTGTCGATTTCTATCAGTAAACTCGTTTTCCCGCTCCCATTTTTACCCGTAATAAACAAATGCCGTCTTTCATTGCCGTCAAGCAAAATTTCCAAATCACGGACCCGTCTGGATTCTTTGACTTTTATTTTTGTGATAAAGGTTTCCATATTGCATCAAAACTTGATAAATTATTCCGCAAAGGTAGAAACTATTCTCAAACAACAAATCATACTATTATGTGATCGTACTGCTGCCAATATCTTGTTTATACACATCGAAAACCATTTCTAAGTTTTCCCCACAAAATTTCGGACATAAAAAAGCCGGAGAGCTGATTGGCTTAAAGATCTCTCCGGCTACTACTATACACATAGAGATTAGTGGCGCTAAGTTATGTCTTAATTGTTAAAGTACACAGACAGTCAGGAACTAAAAAAAATTATCTAACTATTATTTTACTCACTTCTTAATTACACCAGGTTTTGGTTCGCAAATATACATACTTCATTAATTATTTAACGATTGTTTTCGCTAACTGCATTTCGCCTTTAATCATCGCTTTCACTATATACATCCGGCGACCGGGAACGTGGATGCGCAATTGCTTGTCGCCAACGTTGGGGCTGCTGTATACCAGCTTGCCGAGGCCGTCGTATATCAGTAGCGCACCTATCTGATCGGCCGACCATACCTGAAGGTAGCCGCGACCCGACGATACATGAAGCTCCTGCGTGGGAGGTTCGCTCTCAACGCCGGTTTTAATTACTCCGTTGCCCGTCCAGGAAAAGCGCAGCTCGAAGCGATTGTTCACCTCTATCTGGCTCACCGCACCTGTGGGATTCGATACGGTGAAGGTATATTCGGGAGTTTTCATGAGGTCGATTTGCTTATAGCTTAGCATCTTGTCGACCAGCACAACGTCGAAGCCGAACGAGTGCAGGTTTTCGAACTCCAGCCTGTACTCGCCGCCTGTGCGGACAACGAAGCCGAGGTTGACGGCTGCCATGCCGAAGTGCTCGTTGCTGTTTATCACCAGCGGAATATTATTGCCGGAGAAGGTATAGAGCGATAGCGAGGATTCGTTGTCTGCGTTATGTATCACGGCCGGCATGTCTTCCCTGTCGCTGAATGATGCGCTCGCGCCTACTGTGTAGAGCATGGCGGCATGGGCTGCCTTAGCGCCGTTGCTGATCGTCATGTTCATCACGCCTCCGGACTTGACCATACTGTCTGCCCGCAGCATATACGATGGTGATACGGGCATGGTGGTAGTCCAGTTGGGCGACATATTAACAACGCTACCGGGGATAGCGGCCGCACTGGTTTTCGCCACAAAGAATGATTGCAGCGGAGGAATGAAGGAATATAACGCCGGCGACATAGAGAAGGCCGACGGATTTGACAGCGTTATCCTGTTGCCGTTGGATAAGGCCACTGCGGTCATGTCGGTGCCCACTTCGCCGTCCCATATATAATATCCGCTCTGGAACATGGTGTTATTCTGCAGGAATAGCTCTACGCTGAGGTAGGCCATGTACGGGTTGACCACCTGAACCAGCCTTGGCAAATTGGTTCCGCTCGTATTGATGTCGCCCAAAACCGGCAACTGGAATATGCCTGATGCATTGAGATTCTTCCCATGGGTAATGAACTTATGCGAGTTGGTCTTGTTCAGGCCGCTCACGCTACCGGAGGTTCCCGAATAGGCTGTTTCCGAGCGCGGGAAGCGCAGGAGGCTGTCTTGGGTTACGGTGTTTTTCTCAACCCTCAGGTTGAAAGCTTGTCCGAGCTGCAAGTCGTATCCCAAGTAAGCAAAGCTTGCGGTGAAGTGATTGATAGCAGCCGTACCGCCGTCGGGATTATTGCGCTGGAAGATGTTCATGAAGTTCGCACCCCAGGTCGGGCCGGAGGCGGCGCGATAGTAGTAGTCGCCGGAGTACATGTTCATGAGCGGAGCCGACCACATCACATAGCGATTCAGCTCCGATGGCTTGAGCTTGAACTCAACGTAGGCCTTGTCGTACTTCAGCACGTGCGGATTCTTGAGCATGGCCCGGTCTTTCATCTCAATATTCTTGCAAACGGCCGTGTCGGTGAGCTCCGGGAAATTATTAACGCTGGAGGGTATGATAACGTTCGAACATTCTGCAGGCGAGTAGCTAACAGGCCTTTCAACTTCGCGTCCGTTATCGGTTATCACTTCCACCCAGTTGCGTGGGTCGCGCCATTGCTTGTTTATGTCGCCCGTCCAGCGCATCAGCGAGGTGGGCTTGCCGGGGTAGGTCACGAGCTTTATTGTTATGGCTCCGCGTGGGAAGTTCAGCGTTTTGTAGTGGTTTATCTGGGCCGTGGTCAGTCCGCTTGTCGCAGTGATGCCGGTCAGTACCGGATCGAGCCAGTATGTAGAATCGGAATACATTATGCCGGTTAGTCTGACGCGCGAGTTTGCCTGGAGCTTCTCGGAGCTGTATTGGTTCCTGTACCATTCAAAGCTTACGTCGTTCGGCTTGTTTTCCAATTCTATACGGGTTGTCGAGCCGTAGCACGACGAGAATCCTCCTCCCACGCCTTTTAATATATATATGTATGCGGTTGAGGACTTGGTTTCGATGGCTCCCGTCACGTCGTTATAGTAGGTAAGCTTGTATCGGAAGGAGTCGATGTTGGCGGGGAGGCTTGCTCGGTTGTCGTGATGATAGGTTATGCGGGCTCCTGCTCCGACCACGCCGTTGAAGGATAGGATTCCGGCTGATGGGTAGACATCTATGTTCCAGTGGTCGAGCCTTACGGTGTCCATGAAGGTCCTGCTCGGGTCGGACAATAGCGGAACGTTAGGCAGGATGTCGTTGCCCATAATGTTCATCGTGACGTCGGTATATTCCTGTATGGTGTAGAGGTCGTTGAGGGTTTGATAGCGGGCGGCCCTTACCACCTGGTCGCACCAGTCGCAGTCGCGGTATGTGGCGGCAGCCTGTCCGAGGCCTTCGTCGAAGTCGCCGCAGGGATAGGTTGTACCGAATTTGCCGCCGTTGTAGCCGAAGCGCCATACCCATGGATTGCCTCCGCTGGCATCGCCGAGGCGAACTATATATACGTCGCCCACGATGGCATCGCCCGGTCCGGGAATTGCTCCTGTGCCTATCGGTATCCAAACGGTCTTTTCCTGTCCGGGAGCGAGGCTGAAGGTGGGCCCCAGCGTAGTGGTTGTGCCCTGGTTATACACCGTTCCCAATGTTTTGGATAGAGATGCCGAGTATGTGGCCTCGCTGATTGTGTTTTTGGTGTATACGGCAATCGGGATGCCGGACAGTATAGAGGTTTTCGACGTTGATTTGTTACCTACCGTCAGCTCAATGTAATGGTTATTGCCGCTCGATACGATTTTCGGCTTCTTAGCGTCTGATAAATCCGAGATGATATAGGCTTCGGTGAGGAAGACTATCGGTTCGTACAGCGGAATGGCTTGGGCGTCGAGCTTGGTGGCCTGTATCATTGTGCCGTTAAAGGGCTTGTAGCCGGTGCGCGTAGATGTTACCACTCCGTTGGCGTCCTTTATCTGCCGCACAAAATCGTATTTGGGATCCAAGCGGTTCGGGGCCATGCCCAGCCTCGTTGTCAGGTCTTCGGGGTTTATCTTAAAGGGGTCGTACAAAAGCTGGTTCCATACGGGCAATGCGGGGGCGAATTTGGCGCCGCTGCCGTTACCCACGGCGTATATGTAGCCGAAGTATTGCGTTCTACTACCGCTGCTCTTACCCACTACAACCATTTCGGCCGAATTATCGCCGTCTATGTCGGCTATTATAGGCGATTCAAATCCGGTATAGGATATACAGGGCACACTGAAGAGAATGGTGTTGCCTAACGATTCGCCTAAGGGTACATAGTCTTTATTGGCTTTAATGATACGAAGGGTGTACTCATCGCGGTAGCATATCTCCTGCATCCCGTCGTTGTCGAAGTCGAACATGGTGAAGCCGGTATTTACGGAGGAGTCATCATGCTCCAGTATAAACGAGAGCTTTAGTTTTTTGCTGTCTGCCAGGTCTATCGTATACGCGGCAAGCACTCCTTCGACTCCAGATCCATTCGACGATCCGCTATTGGGTATAGATATCCCGCTCTGAATGTTCGGATGATAATTAACCCGGCCTTCATAGGTAATCCTGCCCGACAGGAACGCTACTTCAGGCAGGCGGTATTCTTTGCCGCCGATAGTTTGCACCCGTCCGTCTATATCTCCTATATATATGTAAGAATTACTGCCGGTACCGGTATCGCTAATACTTATTGATTTATTAGGGCTTACGCTGTAAGGGCTGAATGAGGCGGGGGCGGTAGCGTTCCTTCCTTCGGCATCGGGGGTGTAATTCTTTATTACGTTTCCGCTTCCGTCCAGACTTAAGAAGCCCGGATTCCATACGGACAAGGTTACGGAAGAACCGCTTGTACGTCTGGCCACAACAATATCGGGAATACCGTCGCCGTCCATGTCGGCCACTCCGGTACGTCCGTCTCTGATGCCGCTTGCCGCCCTCTGCAAGACTTTAAAGGTGCCGGCAGCGGGGCGTATGTCGTAATAAATCTTGTCGCCGGCGCAGATGTCGTACCTGCCGTCCAAGTCGACGTCGTATACGTATGCAAAGCCAATAACATCGTCATAGCTTGTTGCGTCATAACCATTCCTGCCGGTAAATGCGCCGCTGGTAACATCAAGAGCACTGGGAGCGAACGTTTCCATCGTCATTCTCAAAGCTCCGCTTACGGCATCATATATCCTGTTGTAAACAAGAATTTCCGGCGTGCCGTCGCCGTCAAAGTCAACTACCTGTACTACCGGATAGCGAGCATAGCCGGAAGTATACCACTGAACGCCCCATTGTCTGGAAAGACTCCAGGTGCCGCTGGTTAATACTTCATACTTAACAAGATTATTAGCGTCGGTTGACCCGCTGCCCGGCCATGCTACAAAAATTTCTTTAGTGCCGTCCCTGTTGGAATCTATTATAGCCATGAGTCCCGGGGAGGGATGAGAACCGGAGATGCCAACATCTGACGTGTGCGCAGTATGCCGTACTTTATTTTGACCGGTACGTCCGTCGTAAATATCAATATAACGGATATGGCCATTACCTGTTTGATTATCTACCATCCCCAGCGCCACAATTTCGGGATAGCCGTCATTGTCGAAATCGGCTACAAGCGGCGTTTGGAAGCCATATACTCGGTAATGTTGATCTGTGGTTCCGTTAACCCGATACGCTCCCGGCCAAACGCTTGTTGGAGCACCGCCATAGTAATTGGTCATGAACCGTATGCTGCTCGTAAATTGTACGGCTCCCATATAGTCGTAACAGGTTGAGAACTGGAAGGGGTCCATAAGGCCCGGATAGCCGTCGAAGTCGTACACGCTTACATTTACGGTTCCTATGGCCTCGTATGCGTCTTGCCTCACTCTGAAGCTGAACGTTACCGTTCCCACCGCCGGGAAAGGCGTGAAGGTTGCCGTCGATCCGGAAAGCTCAAACTTGGCCTGCGAGTACAGGGTTGTACCCACGGTCTCATAAGTAACCGCGCCGACGCCGGGCAGCGGAGGTACAATATAGTTTGCCAGATCTATGCTCTCAGGCGTCATATTGGCCGAATGAGTAAATGTTATATCCTGAACCGGATTTAAGATTATACTCTGCGCTGTTGTTTGTTGGAAAGATACCCACAAGAATAATGCGGATATAATAATCCTTGTTGTGTATTCGTCAAATCTACCTATATGTCTCATACCAAAAAGTTATAATGTTTATTATTCAGAAAGCAGAAAAAATAGTAATACCAATGAAATTTATTGTGTCTTTGTGGTGATACGGAAGACTGCTCCGCCGCATTTTCATTTAAATTTACAGCTGCAAATCTAATCGTTTTTTTCATATCTCCAAATAAAGGAATTTAAAAATCTCCGCTATCGACAAATTTTCTCTGATTTTAGTTGATGTTCTATATAAAAGCCGCGCGAATATATGTATTTACAAATCGCTCTTAAGTATTATTAACTATCGCCAACTAAAGATTAATCAAATACAGCCCCGCACAATTAGACAATTCGCCCAATCCTGTCGCCCCGAAATTCGCTGAGGATTCCTCGCTCAGCCAACCGGGCCCGTAAACCGTCGGCAGCACTTCCTGTCGCTTCAGCAGCCATTTTCAGCGTACCGAACTCCTTTGCGGGTGCCCCCAAAATCATTGCGGGTGCCCCCAAAATCATTGCGGGTGCCCCCAAAATCATTGCGGGTGCCCCCAAAATCATTGCGGGTGCCCCCAAAACCTTCGCGGGGATGTCGAAAACCTTTGCGGGGATGTCGAAAACCTTTGCGGGGATGTCGAAAACCTTTGCGGGTGCACCCAAAATCATCGCGGGTGCCCCCAAAACCTTCGCGGGTGCCCCCAAAACCTTTGCGGGGATGTCGAAAACCTCTGCGGGGATGTCGAAAACCTTCGCGGGGATGTCGAAAACCTTTGCGGGGATGTCGAAAACCTCTGCGGGGATGTCGAAAACCTTTGCGGGGATGTCGAAAACCTCTGCGGGTGCACCCAAGGCATCGCGGGGATACCCAATGTCTTCGCGGGGATACCCAATGTCTTCGCGAGGGCACCCAATGTCTTAGCGGGGGCACCCAAGGCTTCGCGGGAACACCCGCAATCATCGCGGGGATGTACAAATCTCTTGTTTTTGCATGCAGGACGGATTTTACAGTGCAGGTGAGTTTCCACGGAATATCAATGCCGGGCTTGCAGGGTTACTGTCTTAATACTTATATTTGCTTCTCAAATAAAAAAATCACGAACAAATCACTCTACATGAATAATATTTTAGTTATAGGCTCCACCGGGCAGATCGGAACGGAACTCACGCTGGAACTGCGCCGCCTCTATACGGGCAACGTCGTGGCCGGATATATTTCCGGAGCCGAACCCAAAGGCGAATTGCTGGAAACGGGCCCGGCTGCTATTGTTGATATTACAGAAGAACGCCAGATTGCCGATACTGTGCGGCGTTATAAAATCGACACCGTGTACAACCTTGCGGCGCTACTGTCGGCCACGGCCGAAATCAAGCCGCAGCTCGCCTGGAAAATAGGCATGGACGGACTGTTCAACGTCCTGGAGGTGGCTCGAACCCTCGGATGCGCCGTCTTCACGCCAAGCTCCATAGGCGTGTTCGGCAAGAATACTCCCAAAGACAAAACTCCGCAGGACACTATCCGCAACCCAAGCACCATGTACGGCGTAACCAAAGTGGGCGGCGAACTGCTGAGCGACTACTATTTTACCAGGTTCGGCGTCGATACCCGCTCGGTGCGATTCCCGGGGCTCATCTCGCACAGCGCGCCTCCGGGAGGAGGAACCACGGACTATGCCGTGAACATATACTACTCGGCCGTGCGGGGCGAGCGCTTCCTCTGCCCCATTGCCGCCGGAACCTTCATGGACATGATGTACATGCCGGATGCCATAAGCGCCGCCATAAAACTGATGGAGGCCGACCCGGCCCGATTGCAGCATCGCAACGCTTTCAACGTGACGGCCATGAGCTTCGACCCCGAAATCATCTGCGCCTCCATACGCAGGCACAGGCCGGACTTCGAAATGGCCTACGAGGTAGACCCCCTGCGGCAAGCCATTGCCGACTCCTGGCCGAACTCCCTCGACGACACCTGCGCACGCGAGGAATGGGACTGGCAGCCGGCCTTCGACCTCGAAGCCATGACCGCCGACATGCTCCTCAAGCTCTCACAAAAGCTGTCGCCCGCCGATAAGGATAGCCGCGGCTGAGCCGCATCGCATACACACATATATATATATGTATAAGATGCCACGGCTACGGCATCGCTGAGAGCCCCCACGACTTTATCCGCATTTAAACCATACAAGAAAAATGAAAGACAACAACAACCAGGCGTATATAGCGCAAGCCGGCGAGAAGTCGCTGCATATACTGCCGCAGATGATCAACCGCCACGGACTCATAGCCGGAGCTACCGGAACGGGCAAGACCGTGACGCTGCAAAACATGGCCGAGACCTTCAGCCAGCTCGGCATTCCCGTTTTCATGACCGACATTAAAGGCGACCTTTCCGGCGTGTCGCGCGCAGGAGGAGGCAGCAGCAAGGTGGCCGAGCGGCTGGCCGAGCTGGGCCTCGAAAGCGCAGGCTTCAGATACCAGGACTTCCCCGTATGCTTCTGGGACGTGTACGGAAAGCAGGGACATCCGTTTCGCACCACCGTCAGCCAAATGGGCCCGCTCCTCCTCTCCAGGCTGATGGGCCTTAACGATACGCAGAGCGGAGTGCTGTCGCTTATTTTCAGAATAGCCGACGACAACGGCCTGCTGCTGATCGACATGAAAGACCTCAGGGAAATGATTGCCTATGTGGGAGAATTTCGCTCGCAGTTTACCGCCTCCTACGGCAACATCTCGACGGCTACCATAGGGAGCATACAGCGCATGCTGCTCCAACTGGAGGAGCAGGGAGGCGACCGCTTCTTCGGCGAGCCGGCCTTCAGGATAGGCGAGCTGCTTCAGCGCGATTACAGCGGCAAGGGCATGCTGAACATACTCACGGCCGACAAGCTCATGCAGTCGCCGCGCATCTATTCCACGCTGCTGCTGTGGCTGCTGTCCGAGCTCTTCGAGGAGCTGCCGGAGGTGGGCGACCTGCCGAGCCCCAAGCTCGTGTTCTTCTTCGACGAAGCTCATCTGCTGTTCAACGAAGCTCCCAAGGCCCTGCTGGAGAAGATAGAGCAGGTGGTGAGGCTAATACGATCAAAGGGCGTTGGCGTGTACTTCGTAAGCCAGAACCCTATCGATCTGCCAGACACCGTGCTCGGCCAGCTAGGCAACAGGGTGCAGCACGCCCTTCGAGCCTTCACTCCGCGCGACCAAAAGGCTGTCAAGACGGCGGCCCAAACCTTCAGCATCAATCCCGCTCTGAACGTCGAGAAGGTCATAACCGAGCTCGGCGTAGGCGAGGCCTTAGTATCCTTCCTCGATGCCAAAGGGCGGCCCAATCCCGTAGAGCGCGCCCTGATCCTCCCTCCGCAGGGGCAGATAGGAGCCATAACCGACAGCGAGCGCGCCCAAATCATCCGCAGCTCGCCCGTGTACGGGAAGTACGACAAGGAAATCGACCGCGAATCGGCCTACGAAGTCCTGCGCGGACAGTCCGAGCAGCGCCGCCGGGAAGCCGATGCCGAACAGCGTCGCAAAGAATGGGAGAAGCAGCAAAAGGAGCTCGACAAGCAACAGCGCGAAGCCGCCCGGCGCCAGCCTCCCGCTCCCCGGCCCCGCTCTACCACCCGACGCACCGCACAGGGAGGCGGCGGATTCCTGGGCGACATGCTCGGCGAAGTGGCCAAGCAAACCTCGCGCAGCGTAACCCGAAACATAGGCAACCAGGTAGGCCGGCAAATAGTCCGCGGACTGCTCGGCGGAATACTCGGCGGCAGGAAATAATCTTCAATTTTTTATGCATACACATACAAGTAAATTTTACAGATAAATTATGGGAAAGAAACTTTCAGTGAAAACAGAGCTCTCAACATTGTGGGTAGTGGTGATGATCAACATGATCTTTGCCGACATCTTTACAATCATCATTGAGCTGGTCAATAAGAATACGTTTGGAGGCATGCACAACGTCACAACAGCGATGGGCATAGCCGCAATCGCAACAAACGTTCCTATACTGATGATATACTTCTCGCGCAAATTGCCATACAAAGTCAATCGCTGGGCCAATATCTTAGCCGCAGTGTTTACCATATTATATGTAACGATAGGCGGCATGCCGAGCCTGCATTACATTATCATGGCCGGCATTGAAGTGATATTCCTGGTTGTCATCATAGCCAGGGCCTGGAAATGGGACGGGCCCGGCGCCAACAATATTGCCCGCAGCGCGCAGAAGCTGTAACCGAGCGATGAAAGCAAAAACATTCGTACTGCTATTGACGCTTCTGTGCGCCGGCTGCAAAGCCCAATCGCGCGACGAGCAGGCAATAAATATGCTGAACGAATTTTACAGAGCCTACATCAGCCTCTGCGACACATCAGCCTCCGAAGACCAGCGCCAAGCCCTACTGCACAAATATTGCACGGAGAACTGCCTGCGCGAACTTGAAGCAGCCGACTTGGATTACGACCCCATTGTCGACGCTCAGGACTGCGATGCGGCATGGCTCCGCTCGCTGGCAGTAGGCAAAGTTCACGGGCAGGCCAAGCTTTTTGAAGTATCATATACAGCCCCGTACAGCGGCAAGATCGTGATACGCCTTGCCCTCTCGGAAGAAAGAAACGGATTAAAAATAAACTCTATAATATTATGAAGACAACCGTACTGATAACAGGCGCTACGGCAGGCATAGGCCGCGCCACCGCCATCCGGCTCGCCCGCGCCGGCTTCCGCCTCATCCTCACCGGACGGCGCAACAAGCTGCTGGCCGAACTCCAGCAAGAGCTCCGCAAAGAATTTGAAGCCGAAACCCTCACCTTCTGCTTCGACGTGCGCCGGTACGACGAGGTGGAAAAGCACCTGGCCCGCCTGCCCGAAGGATGGAGCGACGTAGACGTGCTCGTGAACAACGCCGGCCTCGCCGTAGGCCTCTCCCCCATACATGAAGGACTGATAGACGACTGGGAGCGCATGATAGACACCAACATCAAGGGCCTCCTCTACGTCACCCGGTGCATAGCCCCCGGAATGATAGCCAGACGCTCCGGGCATATCATCAACCTCGGCTCCATAGCCGGACGCGAAGTATACGCCAACGGAGGAGTATACTGCGCCACCAAGCACGCCGTAGCCGCACTCACACAGGCGATGCGCCTCGAAATGACCGCCTACGGCCTTAAAGTAACGCAGATATGTCCGGGAGCCGTCGAAACCGAGTTCTCCATCGTACGCTTCAAGGGCGACCGCGGCCGGGCCGACAGCGTGTACCAGGGCATAGCCCCGCTCACGCCCGACGACATAGCCGAAGCCATCCACCAGGCCGTCACAGCTCCGGAGCACGTCGTACTGCAAGACCTGCTCATCATGCCCAAGGCGCAGGCCGCCGCCACAAGCTTTCATCGCAAGCAGCCCGATTAACATTACACTCACCGGCAAAAAAAGAACAATCACCATGAAGAACAACTCAATCCTCCGGCTGTGCAGCATCAGCCTCCTGTTAGCTATCGCAGGCTGCGACGTAGTGAAACAAATGGGCGGCGCCTATAACATGACGCAATGCAATTACTCCTACCGCTCGCTCTCCAACCTCAACGTCGCAGGCATGGACCTCTCGAAAGGCGTATCGCTCGCCTGGCTGCCGAGCATCACCGGCATACTGAGCGGAACGGCCAGGAGCGTCCCCCTCAAATTCACCCTCAACCTCGACGTGCAAAATCCCAACCAAACCGCCGCCATGCTCCACGGCCTGCAATACATACTGAGCATAGACAACGTCGACTTCACCAACGGCACCATAGACCGCTCCATCAATATACCCGGCGGCGGAACCCAGCCCATGCCGCTCGACATAGGCTTCGACATGGCCGAGCTTCTGCGAGGCGAAAGCAAGGATGCCGTGGTAGGCATAGTGCGCAACTTCATTGGCATAGGCGACAAGGCCTCGAACGTGACCTTCCGCATCAAGCCCACCTTCATGATAGGCACAGTTCCCGTCACCTCCCCCTCCTACATCCCCGTCACATTCAGCTTCGGGGGCAAGAAAAACTGAGACGGTTGCCCCGCGGGCTGCCGGCCTTGTAAGCCCGGCCATGCTTTTCGAGCTCCTCAAAGGAGCCGGGAATTAGGATTTGATGCTTTTCGGTGATACTTCAAATAAAATGGCTCAACGTATTGATTTGTATACGGTTCTGCATCTGAGGGCATGAAAAAAGCCTCCGGTTGGCGGATCCGCCAAAGTGGAAAGCTCCGACCGAAATCGGCTGACGGATCCGCAAAAGTGGGAAGCTCCAACCGAAATCGGCTGACGGATCCGCAAAAGTGGGAAGCTCCAACCAAATCCGGCTGACGGATCCGCAAAAGTGGGAAGCTCCAACCAAATCCGGCTGACGGATCCGCAAAAGTGGGAAGCTCCAACCGAAATCGGTTTGCCAATCCGCCAAAGGGGGTTGTAAAGAAAGCCTGTCGGAAAGGTAAAATATAAAAAGAGCAAAACGAAACGTAGTTAAAATATATTCAGAGGAAAGTCATATCTATCCGAATAACAATAACTTAATGGTAGCGTCCATTTAACAACTGCAAAAACGAAATGTGATACA
>JAITGS010000135.1 GCA_031280435.1 Tannerellaceae bacterium
AAATTTTAAGGAATTTACATTTGCGATTTCCTTCCCAAAAAAAATTTTAAGGAAATTACAAATGGAATTTCCTTGCGGAAAACTTTTTGGAGCAAATTCCAAACGTGATCGGCTTCCGGAGCGCTTTATGAGCCGTTCAAGCTCTTTGTTTTATCGCATCCGATTTGCCGGAATGAGTTTTTGCACATACATTCGCGCAAACATCGGATGAAAAAAAAGGCCCGGTAATTTACCGGCACTGCATAATTACAAGCACAAGGGAACTACTACTAATTGCTTTTTCTGCGTTAAGCTCCGTCGGCAAAATGCTCATGTACTAAAGTACACTCCGCTTTTGCCGCCGTCGCAAGCCTTGAAAAATCTAATTATTAGAAGTCCCCACAATGAATACAAACATGTTAAACTTAAAATCCGCACAAGGACGGATGTAAAACAATCTTATTCAATGCCTATTTCAATAACAGACTGCCCGCTCAACGGCACTCGGATCAGGGATTACTTTGAGAAGTCCGTGATTCATGCAGCCGACAATCCGCTGCTGCACCCAACTACTTTAATTCTTGTTGTCAAACTGTCTAAAGGCAAGAAGCCTTCAATCATTCTGGCCAACAAGGCTCCCAAAGTTCTCAGGCTCCCGGCAGGAGAGAAAACGGATAAAATCTATTACGACTGCTTGGGAGGCCACCTCGAACGCGAAGATGTGCGGGCCTGTTTAGGTAGCAAAAGGGCGGACACGTATATTGATCTAACGGAAGATATGTTTTTGGTGGCGGCCCGGCGCGAATTGTCCGAGGAACTCCTGCTTGCCCATAATGCGGCATACGGCGACCGGCTGTTTTTCTTCCGCAAGCTTAACTACGGCCCGGCCGATATGCCCGAAGGCGGCCGGAATCACGAAATCAGCAACGTATATATATATGTGTTGCCCGACAGTGTCGGCGACGTGCACAGGGATATGATCCTGCGGGATGATTACATCCGCTCCGGCGGAGATGCCGAACCGGAAAAGATTGTGTGCGACTTTGCTGTCAGGGAGTTTTCCGTGAAGGAGCTTTTCGAGGAGCACAGGCTGCATCCGGAGCGCTTTATGGATGGCATAGCTCGCATCCTCAAGCTTTGGGACGACGCCTACGCGCTGAACGAGATTCTTGGCACTTGCCTGAATGATGCAATAAAGAAAAAGCAGACATCCGTTAGCCATAAATGCACGGATTATGCAGATGAGGACTGCCGGTGCAAGATATGCAGTGGAGAGGCGCACGACGTGGATAAGGACTGCAAGTGCCGGAAGTGCGGAACGGTTGATCACGACCTTGTTGACGACAGTAACGGTTCCGGAACAGGCATGGTGACGGAATGGTGCAGACGCTGCAGAAGATTTGAGCGCTATTATGACGATACGGGCACGGTGATCGAATCGACCCTGCGCGAAGGTTATCCTTATATAGGCGGAGGCAAGAGCCTCGACGAGCTCACTCCGCGCCAAAAGTAAAGGGGACGTCTACTAATTGCTTTTTCTGCGTTAAGCTCCGTCGGCACAATGCTCATGTACTAAAGTACACTCCGCTTTTGCCGCCGTCGCAAGCCTTGAAAAATCTAATTATTAGACATCCCCTAAAGCCGGGCTCGTGCCTGAAAATGCAGAAAAGCTTGCCTTCCCGTATCACAGGGTCGGCAAGCTTTTCATTTGGAGGAAACTTCTACTAATTGCTTTTTCTGCGTTATGTTCGGTCGGCAAAATGCTCATGTACCGAAGTACACTCCGCTTTTGCCTCCGTCGCAAGCCTTGAAAAATCTAATTATTAGAAGTTTCCTGGAATAAACTGATCCGAAGGTGGGGGCTCTGTTTGCGTCAGTGCCTGTTGTCTATGGGAATGTAGGCCTGGTCGTCGAGAACGTTGCGATAGGCGGGGCGTATGATGCGCTTGCTCTTGAAGTTGAGCTCTTCGATGCGGTGGGCCGTCCAGCCTACTATCCTCGACATGGCGAAGAGCGGCGTGTAGATTTCCTTCGGCAGGCCTATCATCTCGTATACGAAGCCGGAGTAGAAGTCGATGTTGGAGGATACTCGCTTCTTGGTTCCCTTGTGTGCGGCGAAACATTCTATGGCTCGCTCTTCGAGCAGTTCGAGGAAGGCGAACTCTTCGGCTCTGTCCTTTTCGACGGCGAGGTCGCGTGCAAGCTCTTTGAGGAGCAGTGCGCGCGGGTCGGATATGGTGTAAACGGCGTGGCCTATGCCGTATATCAGTCCGCTCTTGTCGTAGGCATCCTTGTTGAGCATGCGCATGTAGTAGGCGTCGATTTCGGGGATGCTTGTCCAGTCGCTGATGTTGTCCTTGAGGTGGGCAAACATGTCCGTCACCTGTATGTTGGCTCCTCCGTGCAGCGGTCCTTTGAGCGATCCTATGCCTGCGGCTATGGCGGAGTAGGTATCCGTTCCTGTCGAGCTTGTTACTCTGACGCTGAAGGTGGAGTTGTTACCTCCGCCGTGCTCGGCCTGGAGTACGAGCAGCAGGTCGAGGGTTCGCGCTTCGAGTGCCGTAAATTCTCTTTTGAGCATGAAGAGGAAGTTCTCGGCTATGGTGAGCGCTTCTTTGGGGTGCCTGATGTGCAGGGAGCGTCCCTGGGTGCTGTGGCGGTAGATGTTGTAGGCGTAGGCAATGATTGTGGGGAACTTGGATATGAGGTCTATCGACTGACGCATCAGGTTGTCGGGCGAGGTGTCGTCCGGGTTGGGGTCGAAGTTGTACATCTCAAGCACGCAGCGGGCGAGTATGTTCATGATGTTCTGTCCTTCGAGGTCGATGATGTTCATCTTGGTTTTCTGCTCGAGCGGGGTGCGGTCGGCAATCATTTCGCGGAACTGTGCGAGGCGCTCGCTGTCGGGGAGCTCTCCGGAGAGCATGAGGTATGCCACTTCCTCGAATCCGAATCGCTTCTCGCGTATCAGTGCGTGCACTATGTCCTCTACGTCGTATCCGCGGTAGAAGAGCTTTCCGGGTATGGCTTTCAGCCCGCCTTCCGGCAGTCGCTCGTATCCCACCACGTTGCCTATCTGTGTGAGGCCCACGAGCACTCCTGAGCCGTCTTCGTTTCTCAATCCTCTTTTCACGTTGAACTTGGTGAAAAGGTCGTTATCAATCCGGCTGGTTTTCTTAACCGACTCGGATAGCTGGTAAATCAAATATTCTTTCTTCATACTGTTCTATTATTAATTAAGTTTATCAAAAGCTCTCCGAACTCCTGTGTTCCGAGAGCCTGTCCGTTGGTCATGAAGCGTGCCAGGTCGGCCGTAGCCCGTCCGCTCTCAAAGGCCGCTTCCATTGCGGAGATAATGGGCGGCACGGCTTCGTTCCATCCCATGTATTCGAGCATCATCACTGCCGACAGAATCAGCGAGGAGGGGTTGGCCAGATTGCTTCCGGCGATGTTCGGAGCGGTTCCGTGAGTGGCTTCAAAGACGGCATGGCCGCTTGAGTAGTTGATGTTCGCTCCCGGAGCTATCCCTATTCCTCCTACTATTGCTGCGAGCTGGTCGGATATGTAATCGCCGTTGAGGTTGAGGGTTGCTATGACCGAGTACTTTTCGGGCGTAAGCAGCGAGTTCTGCAGGAAAGCGTCGGCGATTACGTCCTGCATCACGAGCCGTCCGCTTTGCAGCTCCTCGGCGTATTCGCGCTCGGCCAGCTCGTAGGCCCACTTGCGGAATCCTCCTTCGGTGAACTTCATGATGTTGCCCTTGTGCACTATCGTAACGTTCTTGCGATTGTGGGCCAGAGCATAGTCTATGGCCGAGCGCACCAGCCGCTCGGTTCCTTCGATAGACACCGGCTTCACGCCGAAGGCCGAGGTCTCCGGGAAGCGAATCTTGCCCACGTGCATCTCCTCCGTGAGGAAGCGGCGGAAGCGAGCGGCTTCAGGCGTTCCCACTTCCCATTCTATGCCGGCGTAGATGTCCTCCGTATTCTCGCGGAACACAACCATGTCGACCTTGTGCGGCTCCTTCACCGGCGAGGCCACTCCCCTGAACCAGCGCACCGGGCGCAGGCATACGTAGAGGTCGAGCTCCTGCCGCATGGCCACGTTCAGCGAGCGCATGCCTCCGCCAATGGGCGTTCCGAGCGGGCCCTTTATTCCCACGAGGTATTCGCGCAGGGCTGTCATTGTGGCTTCGGGCAGGCTGCTGCCGCTTGCCTTTTGGGCTTTCTCGCCCGCCAACAGCTCAGTCCATTCTATTTGCTTGCGTCCGCCGCTTGTCTTGGCAACAGCAGCGTCAACCACAGCCCGGCAAACGGGCATTATCTCGGCTCCCACGCCGTCGCCTTCTATGAAGGGGATTGTTACCCTGTCGGGCACAATCAGCTTGTCATTTTCTTTTCTGATTATCATTTGATACGATTTCCTATTTTAGCTTTTAAGAGAATTGCTCACGTAGTTCAAAGCGCTGCCGGCCTTGTACCATTCGATTTGCATATTATTATATGTGTGATTGGCATCGAAGGATTCTTCGGTGCCGTCGGCATGATGCAGAACCACAGTCAGCGGATAGCCCGGTCGGAATCCGCTGATGCCGGCCACGCTGATGCGATCGTCCTCCAGAACCTTGTCGTAGTCGTCCTTGTCGGCAAAAGTCAGGGCCAGCATTCCCTGCTTCTTGAGGTTCGTTTCGTGTATGCGGGCAAAGCTCTTGGCCAGGATGAGCTTCACGTTGAGGAAGCGCGGCTCCATTGCCGCATGCTCGCGCGAGGAGCCTTCGCCGTAGTTTTCTTCGGCTACAACGGCCGAGAAGAGCTGCTGCGATTTATAGAACCCGGCTACGGTAGACACCGGTTCATATCCTCCGCTTATGATGTTCAGCGTGGAGTTGGTCTTGCCGTTAAAGGCATTGACGGCTCCCATCAGCATGTTGTCGGATATGTTTTGCAGGTGGCCGCGGAAACGTAGCCACGGGCCGGCCATAGAGATATGATCGGTGGTGCATTTCCCGGTAGTTTTTATCAGCAGAGGCATTTCCCTGACGTCGTCGTCATCTGCAAGCGGAAAGGGCGCAAGAATCTGGAGGCGCTCCGAGTCCGGCGCTATCCTGACCTCAGCCTGACTGCCCGAAGGAGCAACGTATCCGTCATCGGCACTGATGAATCCGGCAGCCGGCAGATCGTTTCCGACCGGCTCCCTGAGCATCACCTCCCGCCCGTCGGCCGTCTTGAGCTTGTCGACAAGCGGATTGAAGCAGAGGTCGCCTGCCACAGCCATTGCCATAGTTATCTCAGGCGAAGCCACGAAGGCGTGGGTATTAGGATTGCCGTCGGCGCGCTTGGCGAAGTTGCGGTTGAAGGACGTAACGATGCTGTTCTTCGCCTCCGGATCTTTCGCCTCCCGTTTCCACTGACCTATGCAAGGGCCGCAGGCATTGGCCATCAGAGTGGCGCCAATGAGTTCGAAATCCCGGAGGAAGCCCTCGAAGGATGCCGTGCGGCAAATCTGCTCCGATCCCGGATTGATGAATAGCGGAGCAGCCACAGCTATGCCGTCTTCCCTTGCCTGACGGGCGATGGAGGCCGCCCGGCTCAGGTCCTGGTACGAGGAGTTGGTGCACGAGCCTATCAGCGCGGCCGTAACCTCCTGCGGATAGCCCTTGCTCCTCACCTTGGCGGCAAACTCCGATATGGGCGTGGCTGCATCCGGCGTGAAGGGGCCGTTCAGATAGGGTTCAAGAGTGTTGAGATCTATCTCTATCACCCGGTCGTAATACTTTTCGGGAGCCTCCTCAACGGCGGTGTCGGCCCGGAGGTAAGCGGCTATGGCGTCGCATCGTTCGGCCACAGCCTCCCGTCCGGTAGCGCGGAGGTATACGCCCATGTTGCTGTCGTAGGGGAAGATGGAGGTGGTAGCTCCCACCTCGGCTCCCATGTTGCAGATAGTAGCTTTGCCGGTAGCAGCCAGTGAGTCGGCTCCGTCGCCAAAGTATTCAATGATGGAGTTGGTGCCGCCCTTAACGGTCAGTATTCCGGCAAGCTTGAGGATGACATCCTTGGCCGACGTCCATTTCGACAGCTTCCCGCTGAGCTTCACGCCCGTGATCTTAGGCATCTTCAGTTCCCATTCCATGCCGCTCATCACGTCGACGGCGTCGGCGCCTCCAACGCCCACTGCAATCATTCCGAGGCCGCCGGCATTAGGCGTATGCGAATCGGTTCCCACCATCATTCCACCCGGGAAAGCGTAGTTTTCAAGCACAATCTGGTGTATGATGCCTGCGCCCGGCTTCCAGAATCCTATGCCGTAGCGCCCGGAGGCAGCTTCAAGGAAGTCGTACACCTCTCGATTGCCGTCTTCCGCGGCGGCCAGGTCGGGACCGGCTCCCCGGTGCGCCCGTATGAGGTGATCGCAATGCACCGTGGCCGGCACAGCCGTATGCTTCCGCCCTGCGTTCATAAATTGCAGCAAAGCCATTTGCGCCGTAGCATCCTGCATGGCAACGCGGTCGGGACGGAAATTAACGTAGTCTTCTCCCCGGCGGAAATCATCCGCAAGGTTTTCATCGAAAAGATGAGCGTACAGTATCTTCTCGGCCAGTGTCAGAGGCCTGCCCAGCCGTTTGTGTGCGGCATCCGTCTTTGATGCAAATGCATCATAAAAGAGTTCGAGTTGCTTTAAATCGTGAGCCATTGGTTATTCATGTATTGTCATTAATAATTATATTTTTCGTGTCCAACAAAAATAACAAGATACCGCCTTGTTTCAAAATCAAAATCTCGATTGAGAATAAAGTTTTTTGAACGCAGGCTGCAAATATGTGTCAATGGCTTGGGATGTGATGTTGCTTTTGATACATCTCCGCCCCCAATTCCGGCCGGGAACTTCTAAAGTAATTCATGCAAATTGGATTCGATTAAAAAGCGGGTCATTCCCGCGAAGGCGGGAATTCGAAGCAAGCTTTAAGCTTGCGAGAATCGACGCAGTCAATCTCCGATCGAAAAACGGGACGAATGGATTTGTATCATATAAGACACATACTATCGTCCCAACTATCGATCGGAGATTCCCGCCTTCGCGGGAATGACCTATTTTTCAGTCGGAAATTCCTTTTTTACCTTCCCGGTATACGATTTGATATTGCAATGGCCGCTTGGCTGTCAGGTTAAGGAGCTCAGATTGGGCTCTCTCCGCATGGCGTCGGCCCAAAAACATTAGGCGCAGCCGGCCTCCACATGGCAAACGGCTCCAATAATTCAGGCGCAGGCAGCCCTATATGGCGTCGGCCTGAAATTTTATTTTTCAAGCTTGTTCTGCATGGAGATTTGAAAAAAAAATCTTTTTCAGGCTTTTGCCAAATGGAGATTTGTCAAAAAATAAAATTTCAGGCTTTTGCCGATTGGAGATTTGCCGAAAAATAAAATTTCAGGCTTTTGCCAAATGGAGATTTGCCGAAAAATAAAATTTCAGGCTTTTGCCGATTGAAGATTTGGCAAAAAAATTTTTTTTCAGGCTTTTGCCGGCTGGAGATTTGGCAAAAAATAAAATTTCAGGCTTTTGCCAAATGGAAATGGCTTGAAAAAAAATTTTTCAGACTGTCACCGTATGGAGCCCGGAAGGCAAGAAATCCGTCAGGCCTTTGCCGAATGGAGTTTATACTAAAAGAAAATTTTCAGGCCTTTGCCGAATGGAGTTTATACCAAAAGAAAAATTTCAGGCCTTTGCCGAATGGAGTTTATACCGAAAGAAAAATTTCAGGCCTTCGCCGAATGGAGTTTATACCGAAAGGAAAATTTCAGGCCTTTGCCGGATGGAATTTATACCAAAAGAAAAATTTGCGGACTTCTGCTTGCTTCCGCTGCGTATTTACGGGCCTTGGATTTCCACTCGTGATTTCATATTCTCTTTTTAAACCTATATTTGCAGCACAAGAAAAAGCAATTATTCAAACATATTCATAATGGAATTAGAAATAGAAAAAAAGTTTTTAGTGGAAGGAGATTTCAGGCCTTTCGTCGAGCGGGTTCGCAAAATCAGGCAGGGATACCTTGCAACAACCGATGACGGCCTGACCGTCAGAGTGCGAATTTATGACGACGGCGAGGCCATCCTGGGCGTAAAAAAAGCGCTTGACGACAAAGCGCTGACGCGAGGCGAGTTCATGTACGGTATTCCCGTGAGCGATGCCGAGGAGCTGCTGCAAATGTGCGCCGACGACAGTATTGTTATAGAAAAAGAACGTCACTACATCCCGGCCGGCAGGCATACATGGGAGGTCGACGTGTTTCATGGCGCCAACGAAGGCCTCATCGTTGCCGAGATTGAGCTCTCGTCGACCGACGAAGCCTTTGAGCGCCCGGAATGGCTCGGACGGGAAGTAACCGGGCAGATTCGCTATGAAAATGTAATGCTGGCGGCGATTCCATATAGCCGCTGGCAAAAATACGGTGGGCTATGAGGACTCTTATCTGTATCATCCTGCTCATAGTCCCGCTGTCGCTTCCGGCCGACGAGGGCATGTGGCTGCTTCCGTTGCTGAGGCAGCAAAAGCTGGCGGAAATGCAGGCCTTGGGCTTGCAACTGCAAGACGTGGATATTTACAATCCCAATGGTTCGTCGCTAAAAGATGCGGTTGTGATATTCGGCGGCGGGTGCACCGGCGAGGTTATTTCGCCCGACGGCCTTGTAATCACTAATCATCACTGCGGATACGGGCAGGTGCAGCGCCACAGCTCTCCGGAGCACGACTACCTGACCGACGGCTTCTGGGCGATGAAGCGCGAAGACGAGCTCCCGAACCCCGGCCTGAGCGTCACTTTCATCAACAGCATTGAGGATGTGACCGACTATGTTTTGAAGCGCTTAGAGGAGACGGGCGACTCCACCGGCATGGATTTCCTGTCGGTTCGCCATCTCAACAGCATTGCAAAAGAACGGATTGGCGAGGCCTACCTGAACGAGCATCCCGGCACGCAGGTGGAAATTCGTCCCTTCTACGGAGGTAATATATATTATATGTATGTGAAGACGGTGTACACCGACGTGCGCTTAGTTGGCGCCCCGCCTTCTTCGATAGGCAAGTTTGGAGCCGATACCGACAACTGGATGTGGCCCCGGCATACGGGCGACTTCAGCATTTTCCGCATCTATGCCGATGCCGACGGAAAGCCCGCGTCCTATTCGGAGAGCAACGTACCGCTTCGTCCGTCGCGATGGCTGAAAATATCGCTGCAAGGCTTGAACGATAATGATTTTGCTATGATGATAGGCTTTCCGGGGCGCACCAATACGTACTACACTTCGTGGGAGACGGCCGAGCGCCGCGACGTAGACAACGCCGTCCGCATCCGCGTCCGAAGCCTCCGCCAGGAAGCTATGCTTGAGGAGATGCTCAAGAGCCCGGCCATCCGCATCAGCTATTCCAACAAGTATTCGGGCTCCACCAACGCCTGGAAGAATGCCATCGGAAGCAATCGCGCCATCAACAGCCTCGACCTCGAGCAGGTGCAGCAGGCCGGGCAGGACAAGCTGCTCGGCTGGGCTAAGCAATCCGGCAAGCCCGAATATGCCGAGGCTCTGCGCCTGATCGAACAGTTGGTGCACGACCGCCGCTCCCTGCGGATGCGCAGCTGGATGCTCGACGAGGCCATAGTGCGAGGCATAGAGTTCAGCTCCGTCCCCACCGACGTCAAATCCATAGTCGAAGCCCTTCGCAGCGCCGGCAAAGACGAGCAGCAGGAGCAGATCCGCCTGCTGACGGCCGCCTTCCGCCGCTTCTTCAACAAGGATTATTCTCCGGAAGTAGACAGGAAAGTCTCAAAGGTGATGCTGAAAGAATATCGCAGCCGTATACCGGCCGCACAGCAGCCTGCCCACTTTGCCGTGATAGACGGCAAGTACAAGGGCAATGTAGACAGATATATAGACGATCTGTTCCGCAGCTCAATCTTCGGCAGCGAAGCCAACTTCGAAGCCTTTATCCAATCGCCCTCGAGCAAAAAGCTCGAAACCGATCCCATGCTCCTCTTTGCGCGCGCAGTGCAGGACGAGCGCAAAGCCCTGACCACGGCTCTGAGCGTCTTCGACGTAACCTACGCCGAGGCTCATCGCGACTACCTGCAAGGCCTGATGGAGATGTACGGCCCTGGGATGAACTTCCCCGACGCCAACTCCACCATACGGCTCACCTACGGTCGCAAGCTCGGCTATCATCCGAGCAATGCCGTTTACTACGAGCCGCAAACCACCCTCGAAGGCGTCATGGAGAAAGAAGATCCGGACAACTGGGAATTTGTGGTGCCCGCCCGGCTGAAAGAGCTCTACCGGGCTAGAGACTTCGGCCCATACGCCCTGCCCGACGGTCGCCTGCCCGTAGCTTTCACAGCTAACACCCACACCACAGGCGGCAATTCGGGCAGCCCCGTGATGAACGCCCGCGGCGAGCTTGTCGGCATCAACTTCGATCGCAACTGGGAAGGCGTTGGCGGCGACATCAAATACCTGCCCGACTTTCAGCGCAGCATCATAGTCGACATCAGGTACGTGCTCTTCGTAATCGACAAGTATGCCGGCGCCGGCTATCTTTTGAAGGAGATGGAGCTCGTTCGCAACTGACCTGAATTTCGGTCGCGAAACTTTTTTTTCAACAAGCTATTGCAGATTAAAAAAAAGGATGTACTTTCGCGACCGAAATGCTGGAATGCCCGGGTGGCGGAATTGGTAGACGCGCTCGTTTCAGGTGCGAGTGTTTTTGCGGACGTGCAGGTTCGAGTCCTGTTCCGGGCACAATCCAGAAGAGTTCATTATTTAGTGAAATAATTATCCCTCATGCGCAGGTGGTGGAATTGGCAGACACGCTACTTTGAGGGGGTAGTGCCGGTAACGGTGTGTGAGTTCAAATCTCATCCTGCGTACTTCTTCGAAAGGAGGAAGATTTAGTGAGTTATGAGGTATAATTAAGTTGGAAAGGTGCGATGACAGTCGCACCTTTCTTTGTTTAGGGGGGTAGCCCGGAAAGGGAAAGCCTGTTGCAGCTATCGTTGCAGCAATTCCGGGATAATCTGTAATCTATAATTCGATACGGTTGCGTCGCAATCGGGAGTTGCCTACGTAATTTTTGATGTTCTCGCGGATGAACTCCATCTGCATGTAGCCTATTTGCTGATAGCCTTCGGCGCTCATGTGGGTGCGGTCGGGCAGGTAGTAGGGCTGGAAGTTGCTGGAGTCGAATCCGCTGAGGCGGAAAAGGTCGAGGTAGGGGATATTGCTGCGGTCGCAGATGTCGATCTGGTCGTTCACGTAGTCCTGCATCCTGTACCTATATGCCGGGCTGTCGAATCGGGGTACGGAGGTGAAGAAGAGTATGAGGGCCTGTTTGTTCTTGCGCTTGATGAGGCGTATGCTTTTGATGATGCCGCCGTCCTGTGTGCTGTCTACCTGCTCCGTTGTTAGTCCGAGCGGACTTCGGGCCACGTCGTTGCTCGAGGCCCAGAGGATATAAACGTCGAAGGCCGGAGCCCGTGCGATTTGTACCGGGATATTCTCGTTGTGCGTGATCGAGCTGAATCCTGCGCCTTCGATGCCGCAGGAGATGATGTTGATGTTGCTCATGTAGGCCTGCCAGATGTTTTTGGCTTCCTCGGATTCTTTCCTGACGGATATGGAGCCGCCGAAGACGCCCACTTTCAGCCGGCTGTCGTAGTGAGCATAGTCGGTAAAGTCGCTGCATCCCGGCAGGCAAACGAGGAACAGTAGGGCGGTCAGTATGCAGGCGACGGATTTTGAGTAAAGTTGCATATATATATAATGTGTAGTGATTGTGTTTTTTCAGACGTACTTCAGGGCATCGTTGGTGCAAAAGGCGTCGAGGTCGAGCCCTTCGAGGTCTATGCTGATTGCCTCGGCTCCGCTTTCGCGGAAATGCTTGCCGAGTCGTTTTTCTTCGGTGATGTTATATATGCGGCGCCATCCGCTTGCGGCGGGTTTGGCCGGAGAGCCGGCCAGGGTGCCGAAGGGTTCGAGCGTTGCGGTATAGTCTTTGGTGAGCATGGAGCCGGCTGCAACTATGGTGTAGGCCGGGGTCCGAACGCCTTTCTTCACTATCGTTCGCCCGCCGATCCAGTTGTAGGGGCCGAGCACAATCTCGCGGCAGTTGTCCCGTACCTCGCCCGTATGTATGTTGATCATGTAGTGGTAATCGGTATCCATAATCATGCTGTGGAAGCCTATGCGGCCATATTCGCCTACGTGGAGGCGGCGCTGAATCAGGAAGGTGACGCACTCGGTTATGAGCGTCTCGCCCTCGAAGACGATCTGCCCGGCGTTGTCTATCACGCAGCCGCCGCCAAGGATGAGCTTCCCGCGAAAGACTATCTCGCCACGGTTCAGGATCTTGGTGTATCCCTGCCCCTTGAGGTTATAGCCGCCTATGCTTATCATTGCGTGGGATACTTTGCCTTCGATGCGAATCTTCCCCATCTTGTATACCTTGACCATGCTGTGAATCCTGAGCGGAAGCCGGCAGGCCTGGCCTAAGGGGAGGCAGCGGAAGTTGTACCATATTGTTTTAGGCAGATTGATGCGAAGTGAGCCCCGCCAATTGATAAAGTAGGGCTTGACGGCATAGAACAGTTTTTTCAGCCATTCGGTATTCATTGTTTCTTTTTATTTATAAACATATTCAGAATCTGTTTCCTTTCTGCTGAGGCCAGCCCTGCGAACCATGACAGCGAGGCTACCGACAGCGCGCATACTGCCGTCGTGATGCACAGCCGCGCTACCGACGACGGCATCAGATGCACCGCCGCGCAGGGAGGCAGCCAGCAGAGGGCCGTCACTAAGGCAGGGCGCAGCAGGGTGGATCGGCAATAGGTGGAGATCGAAAATCCGAGCTGCCGGCCAACGATCTTCGCCCGAACCAGATGCGCCACCGCCAGCAATCCTATATGCACCCAGAAGACCGTGGGCGGGCTGCCTCCGAGCTTCAGTCCGAGGTACGACAGCGGCATCACCAGCCAAAACATCAGCCCCACCGTCGACATCAGCAGCCTCACGTTGCCCGTTGCCGCATTGGCCATCACAAGCGGATTCGCCACGGCCTGGAACAGCGATACAACCATGGCCAGCCGCACGAACAGGGCGGTATATTCGGGCACCTGCTTCAGCCATATCCGCAGTATAATATCGGTCTCCATAATGACGGGCATGGACAGCAGCATCACTAAGTAATAGGACAGCCGCGAGCCGAGGAAGATCAGCTGCCTGGTGTAATCGAGATTGCCCGCGGCATAGCTCTTCACCATAGGAGGATTGATGGCCACCTGGAAGTTATGGCAAAAGTTCCCGACGGCCACCTGCACCTGCGAGCTTATCCCTTTGGCGGCATTCACGGCCGGCGTGAAGAACATGTTGAGCAATATGCTTGGCCCATAGTTGAGACAAACATGGGCAATGTTGCCGAACAGGTTCCAGCCGCAAAAAGCGAGCATCTCTCGCGCAAGGCGAGCATTGCGGGCAAAGAGCACGCGGGTTTCCTCAAAGTTTTTCCGGCAATAAACCACAAAGAGCAGCCTCGTGGCAAGCTGCACGGCGCATACGAAGAGGGCGTACATCAGCAGCTTGTCGGCCGGCACGTATATCAGCAGCCGGGCGCTCAGCAGCCTGCCGCCGGCCTCGAAGAGGGAAATCCATGCAAACACGCTCATCTTTTCGCGGGCAATGATGGCCGCATTGTAGGGCACCGTAACGAAGCCTACTACCGAGGACAAGAGCGAGATTTGATACACCCAAAAAACCGTCTCGGCCCGCCCTTCCGGAATCACAATCTTGTGTTGCAGGAACCACAGCCCGGCCGTCTCGCCAACCAGCAGTATGAGCAGCCCAATCCCGCAATGGATCAGCATGCTTACGCCGAAAACCGTCCGCAGGCTTCCCACCGTTTGGCGTCCGAGCTCGAAGTTGAGGTAGCGCTGCGTGGAGGCCGTCATAGCCAGGTTGATGAAGGAGAAAAACGTCACGACGCTGCCCACCACCTCGTATACTCCGAAGTCCGTGATGCCGAGGATATTCAGCACAAGCCGCGAAGTATAGAGCGTGACAAGCATCACAACGAGCGTTCGCACATAAAGCGCCGTTGCATTGCGGGCTATCAGCCTGTTATTTTGTTTGGGATGAATCACGTAGTCTTCCTTTAAATAGTATTACTGCTTCACTATCGGCGGGCAAAAATAGAAATAAAAAGCAGCTTTTTCCAAACCTCTCCGCCAAGCCGCCGCTAAAGGAAATACGTAAGCCGGGAAATTTTGCCCAGCCAATGATGCCGCTCTTTTCAAGTTATGAGCCGGGAATACCCCCAAAATGTTTGTTCGATAATTCTGCTATCTTCGCAACCGGAATTAAAGATTCCGGCGCCAAGCTGTTCAAAGTGGAGGCGATAAGAGAAAACAAGCGTTCATTGGAAACGGATGTGCAGGCTAAAAGTCGGGCGACGGGCTTCTCGTCAAGCTTGGAAAGGTGCAACAATGAACTTTGGTTTAAATAAAAATATATGTATGGTCAACAACAAATTGATTTGAGGATGAGGGAAATTCACAATTACGCAAGCCGCCTCAGGGCGGAGGGCATCATTACACCTGTCCCGGCCTCGCCGCCGGCTTATTACTTCATTATTTATAATTAGTTATCAATGTATCCGAACAAGAAAAGTATTCTTCAGCTTGTTGCTTTATTGAAGAAGCACGAGATCAATATAATTGTTAGCTCTCCGGGAGCGCGCAATTTGCCTATTGTTCAGGCTTTAGTTAACGGCAACGATTTCTTTTGTTACTCCATAGTCGACGAACGCAGTGCAGGCTTTGTAGCCCTGGGCATGTCGCTTCGGAGTGATAAATGCAATGTTGCGCTGTGCTGCACGTCGGGCTCGGCGGCGCTCAACTACGCTCCGGCCATAGCCGAGGCATGGCACCGCAACATAGGCCTGCTCGTCATCACGGCCGATCGGCCGGAGGCATGGCTGGGGCAGGGCGAGAATCAAACCATACGGCAGCGCGACATCTTCGGCTCCTTCGTGAAGATGTCCGTAACGCTGCCCGAAGTGCATACCGACGAGGAGGAATGGTACTGCAACAGGCTAATCAACGAGGCTATACTCGAAGCCGACCATCTCCGGCCCGGCCCGGTGCATATCAACGTCCCGCTATCGGAGCCACTGCTGGAGCTCACGGTTGAGACGCTGCCCGACGTCAGGCTTATCCGTCGCATACCAAACTTCCTGCCGCAAGACGAGCTGGAGGATGAGTACGAAGATTTCGGCCGGCGATACGGCTATTTCGACCGCCCAATGATCCTCCTGGGGCAAGGCGATTATTCGTCGAACCGGCTCAGGCTCATCGACCCCTTCCTTACAAGCCTGCAAGGCGGCGGCTGCGTTATACTCGGCGAGCATACGGCCTTCAACTGCGAAACGAATTGCGTTATACGCAACTTTGATACCATACTCGAAGTCTTGCCCGAAGAGGAGTGGAGCGCCTATGCCCCCGACCTGCTCATCACCATGGGAGGGCAGGTGGTCTCAAAGCGCATCAAGCAATTCCTGCGCAAGCATAAGCCCGAAGAGCACTGGCATGTTTCGCCCTGGGGAGAGATAGTCGACACCTATCAGTGCCTCACCAATGCTATTGCCGCACAGCCAGGCGAGTTTCTGATAGCGCTCTTTATCGTTAACAACAGGCTGCCTCCACGCCCAACGCAGCCCTACATATCCGGCTGGTACAGAATCTCCGAGCATATACCGCCTCCAAAGCCCCGATATTCCGACATCCTGGCCGTGGGAGAACTCATGAAGTACATAGAAGCGTCGGCCACGCTGCACCTGGCCAACAGCTCCAGCGTGCGCCTGGCACAGCTCTTTCCGCTGGCCGACGGCGTGAGCGTCTTTGCCAACCGAGGCACAAGCGGCATCGAAGGATGCCTGTCGACCGCCATAGGCTATGCCGGCCGATTCTCCACACACAACAGTCCGGCCTATGTCATAACCGGCGACCTGGCATTCTTTTGCGACATCAATGCACTTTGGAACAATATTCTGAGCGTATGCAACCTGCGAATCCTGCTGAACAACAACAGCGGAGGGGGAATATTCCTCAACCTGCCCGGATTCGAAGAACTTGATGCCGACCACTTCGTTACCGCCACCCATGAAACATCGGCCAAGGAATGGGCCATCGACCGCGGACTTATCTACCTCGAGGTGCACAACCGCGACGACCTGATGAACTACATGCCTGCCTTCACCGACAAAGGCGTTAAATCGAGCATACTCATGGAAGTTTTCACGTCCAAACTAAACTGCGCCATAGAGCTCGATAACTATTACGATTCCATTGCTATATAAAAAGGAAGCATGCCGGGCCGGCGCTTCGCCCTTGTCTCGTGGCAAACGAGTACAGCGCCGCCCGGATTGTTGCCGAGCTCTCAACATTTGTTGAAACCGTCGCCCTCAGCAGGGCGCTCTCAACATTTGTTGAGACGGCCATGTTGTCAGCAGGGAGCTCTCAACATTTGTTGAAACGGCCCTGCTGTCAAAACGGCGCTCTCAACATTTGTTGAGACGGCCCTGCTGTCAGAATGGCGCTCTCAACATTTGTTGAAACCGTCCCGCTGTCGGCACGGAGCTCTCAACATTTGTTGAAACCGCCCCGTTGTCTGCACGGAGCTCTCAACATTTGTTGAGCTATACAAATCCCCCGATTTTCCGGCTCCGGAGCCTTTAAATCCGTCCGCCGCGACTTTTTGGGAGGTTCTGCGCTCTGTTGAGCCTACAAATTTCCCGGATTCATTAAAAAAACAGTTGTTTATTCGTCCGATTCGCTTTTTTGGCCGCGTCAACATTTGTTGAGAGCTCCGTGCCGGCAGCGGGGAGGTCTCAACAAATGTTGAGCCGACGGAAATGTTGAGGGCCAAATCTACACTTGTAGTTTTTAGAGCATCCCGCGTATTTGGAAATAGTACAGGAGTAAGAATGTGTGCAAAATAATTCCGGCTCAAAGAATAGGGGGAATGACCCGTATGGGCAGGCGGGAACGGCCGACGGTTTCAGTTCGGGTCGAAAATATTCACCCCTGCGGGCCTGCTGCATGGGCAGTCGAATTGCCGGGCAGGTGCGTCGGGGCCCGGCCTTTTTCGGTGGAGATGCCAAATGATTGTTCCCTCTCCCGAAAAACAGGCAATTTGTTTGCGAAACAAAATATAATATTACTTTTGCGGGCATATATAATACGAAAGCAAATCATGAGCAAATGCTATTTCACATATTACTATTACTACTTTTACTTTATACGGGTAGAGGCAGGAGCAAATGCGTAATGAGAAGTTGAATAAATAGATTGATAAAAACGTAAGTCCTGCCGGCAAAAGAGGCGGGACTTTTTTTTAGCACACAAACGATATTAATAATTAAAAAATAAATCATACGAACAAGAGATGAAAACAAAAGTTGCAATCCAGGGCATAGCCGGCTCGTACCACGACACGGCTGCCCGCAGGTATTTTGCTCCGGCGGCCATAGAAACCGTTTGTTGCGATACGTTCAAGGACGTGATTGCCGCCATACGTAAAGATCCGGCCGTTCTGGGGCTGATGGCCATAGAGAACACTATTGCCGGAAGCCTTCTTCAGAACCATGAGCTCATCCGGCAGAGCGGATTTACTGTTATAGGCGAGTACAAATTGCGCATAGCCCTGTCGCTGGCCGCTTTGCCCGGCGCTTCGCTTGAGAGCATCAACGAGGTGGATTCGCATCCGATAGCCCTGATGCAATGCGCGGATTTTCTGGATACCATGCCTCATGCGCGTATTGTGGAACGCGAGGATACTGCCGCCAGCGCTCGCCGTATTGCTCAGGAGGGCTTGTCGGATCATGCGGCAATATGCAGTAGTGAGGCCGCAGAGCTGTTCGGCCTGGAGATTCTGGCGGAGGGCATAGAAACGAACAAGCGCAATTTTACCCGCTTCCTTGTCATAGCCGATCCCTGGGCGGCCGACGAGTATCTGGCCGGGGTGCAGAAGAATAAGGCTTCGCTGGTATTTTCGTTGCCGCACAGGGTGGGGAGCCTCTCGCAGGTGCTGTCTATTTTGTCGTTTTACGATATGAGTCTGACCAAGATACAGTCGCTGCCCATAGTGGGGCGCGAGTGGCAGTATCTGTTTTATATCAATCTGACCTTTGCCGATTACACCCGCTACAAGCAGGCGCTCGACGCAGTTATCCCGCTGACAAAGGATTTCAAAATACTTGGAGAATATGCAGAAGGACAGCAAAGTGTATGACGGCGGCATAGTTCCCGCCGATCGCGTAGGCAGCGTGAGCGAATACTATTTCTCGCGCAAGCTCAAGGAGGTGGCCGAGCTCAATGCACAGGGCCGCGGCATCATCAGCCTCGGCGTTGGAAGCCCCGACCTTCCGCCATCCGAGGTTACGATCGAGGCTCTGCGCTCTCATGCTTTGCGCGCCGACGAGCACGGCTACCAGCCTTACGTTGGTATCCCGGAGCTCAGGGAGGCCTACTCAGCCTGGTACCAAACCTGGTACAACGTTGAGACCGATCCTAAGACCGAGATCCTGCCGCTGATAGGTTCCAAGGAAGGTATACTGCACATTTCCATGGCCTTTCTGAATCCTGGCGACGGCGTGTTGGTGCCCAATCCCGGCTATCCCACTTATACGTCGGTCTCCAATCTCGTGGGCGCCCGGATTATTACGTATGAGCTGAAGGAGGAGGACGGCTGGTATCCCGATACCGATGCACTGGAGCAGGCGGGGCTCGATGGCGTGAAGCTGATGTGGGTGAATTATCCTCACATGCCTACTGGTGCAAATGCGAGCAGGGCTCTGTTCGAGCGCTTAGTGGACTTTGGGCGTCGCAACGGGATTGTGATAGCGCACGATAATCCGTACAGCTTTATACTGAACGACCATCCGCTCAGCATACTGAGCGTTCCGGGAGCGAAGGATGTTTGCATCGAGCTGAACTCGCTAAGCAAATCGCATAACATGCCGGGCTGGCGCATGGCTATGCTGGCCTCCAATCCCCGCTTCGTGCAATGGATACTGAGGGTGAAGAGCAACGTCGATTCCGGGCAGTTCAAGCCCATGCAATATGCAGCCGTCGAAGCCTTGCGGGCTCCCCGAAGCTGGTACGAATCCGTGAATCAGGTCTATCGCAGCCGCCGTGCCATTGCAGGAGAGATCCTGCGGGCCATAGGATGCAGCTTCGATGAGCGGCAGAGCGGCATGTTCCTCTGGGGCCGGCTGCCGGAAGAGGCATCAGGCAGCGAGGCCGTTGCCGACAGGATCTTGTACGAGGCCGGCGTCTTTGTCACTCCCGGATTTATCTTCGGCAGCTGCGGCGAACGCTTTATCAGGCTCTCCCTTTGCTGCCCGGTCGAAACATTGCAGGAAGCCCTGGGCAGAGTCCGCAAGCTGATGCATGGCCACTGATATTATAGTATCTACTTCAAAACACCTACACATTATATATAACCTCATTTATAATTGAAAACATAGTATGGAAATAAAGATAGAACCCTTTGGCCTTCCGTCGCTCAGCGCGGAACGCCCCCTCGTTATAGCCGGCCCATGCAGCGCCGAGTCCGAGGAGCAAGTTATGGAAGCAGCCCGCGGCATAGCAGCCCGCGGCATCAAGATATTCCGGGCCGGGATATGGAAACCACGCACCAAGCCGGGAGGCTTCGAAGGAGTGGGGGAGATAGGCCTCGGCTGGCTGAAGCGCGTCAAACGCGAGACGGGCATGTACGTGTCGACCGAGGTTGCAACGCGCGATCATGTCTTCGAATCCCTCAAAGCCGGCGTCGACATGCTGTGGATAGGCGCCCGAACGTCGGCCAATCCCTTTGCGGTGCAGGAGATAGCCGATGCTCTGAAGGGCGTCGACATTCCTATCCTGATCAAGAACCCGGTCAACCCCGACCTGGAGCTTTGGGTAGGCGCCATAGAGCGCATCTACATGGCGGGGCTCCACAGGATAGGCGTGATTCATCGCGGCTTCAGTTCGTACGACAAGAAGATATACCGCAATCAGCCCCTTTGGCACATACCGATAGAGCTTCGCCGGCGCATGCCCAGCCTCCCCATCATTTGCGATCCGAGCCATATAGGAGGCAAGCGCGAGCTCATCCAGCCGCTCTCGCAGCAGGCAATGGATCTGAACTTCAACGGTCTGATGATTGAGTCGCACTGCAATCCCGACGTCGCCTGGAGCGATAAGGAGCAGCAAGTTACGCCCGAAGCCCTCTTCGATATCATAAGCCGGCTGGTGATTCGCAATGAGCATCAAACCACCGAGAGCCTCGAAGAGCTGCGCCGCCAGCTCGACACCATAGACGAACAGCTCTTCGAACTCCTTGCCAAGCGCATGCGCATCTCGCGAGAAATAGGCATCTACAAAAAAGAACACAACATGCCCGTGCTCCAAACCATACGCTACGACGAAATACTGAAGAAATGCAGCGCCATGGGCGAAGCCATGGATTTGAGCGTCGACTTCGTCAAGGAGATGATCAAGGAGATACATGAAGAATCCGTGCGGCAGCAAATATTAATAATGAGGTAGGCCATGAAAATACTGATTTTGGGAGCCGGCAAGATGGGCTCCTTCTTCACCGATTTGCTCAGCTTTGAGCACGACGTGGCCGTCATGGAGCAGGATCCCCGTCGCATGCGCTTCATCTACAATGCTCAGCGCATGCAGGTGCCCGACGAAATTGCAGCCTTCGGCCCGGAGTTAGTCATTAACTGCGTTACGCTCAACGGCACAATTCAGGCTTTCCGATCCGTCATGCCCTTCCTGCCTCCCAAGTGCATCCTTGCCGACATAGCCTCGGTGAAAACCCACCTGAAGGAATTTTATGCCGGCTGCGGATTCCCCTTCGCCTCCTCTCATCCAATGTTCGGCCCCACCTTTGCCAACCTGGGCAGCCTCGACCGCGAGAATACCATTCTGATAAGCGAGAGCGATCATCTCGGCAAGATTTTCTTCAAGGATTTGTATCAGAAGCTGCGGCTCAACATCTTCGAGTACAGCTTTGAGGAGCACGACAAGGTGGTGGCCTATTCGCTCGGCATCCCCTTTGCCTCTACCCTCGTTTTTGCCGCCACCATGAAGCGCCAGGACGCTCCCGGAACCACCTTCAAGCGCCACATGGAAACGGCTCGCGGCCTGCTTGCCGAAGACGACTACCTCCTCACCGAAATCCTTTTCAACCCCCGAACTCCAAGGCAAATTGCCAACATACAGGAGGAACTCGCCCATCTGCAACAAATCATAGAGCGCAAGGATACCGAGGCCATGAAAACCTATCTCGGCAAAGTCCGTAAAAACATAGAATAGCCCCCAGGCCCTCCCCTCCTTAATTGCATTATGCCCCGCCGGTCGATCTGTCGAACAGGCGGGGCATAATTGTATAGCCACCTTGTATATCATTTCCTCAATGGGAACTTCTAATAATTAGCTTTTTCAAGGCTTGCGACAGAGGCAAAAGCGGAGTGTACTTTGGTACATGAGCATTTTGCCGCCGGAGCATAACGCAGAAAAAGCAATTAGTAGAAGTTCCCAAAAGAAAAACCCTCATATTACCTTCTTCATTGGAAGAATTTAATATGAGGGTTGGTAATATATCGGTTGGCATTTAAAATCATGTGTTTTGTTTCCGGGTATCATTTCGAGGAATCTCTTAAGCTCTGTCTGTCCTTATCAACTAACTTCTGTGAATCTTTAGAGTTACAAATGTTACCTCAGTAGAATCATCTCGAACATGATGCTTTCGTTATCACTAACGACGATGCAAATATATGTATATTTTCTTAGCGATCAAATGGGAGCTTTTCTTTTACTACTAAAAACGCAACTATTTTCCGGCTTTTAATTATTTTTAACTACTGATGGCACATATCAAGGATATTCGCGCCATTCCAAACGCGCAAACATCGCAAAAACACGGTTGCATGGAAAACCTTGGATTAATCGCATCGGATGAAATCGTTGGCGGCATAATGCTCCAAATAATCGCAGGAGCCTTCCGTGCATTGCGGCAAAACACGAAGTCAGCGCTTCAGGGCGGCCCTGATTGCAGGACTTTTTACGTCAACTACACTGTAAGCATTCGGCGAAGTGCATCTTGCACTGCCTCCGAGCCAGCCCTACCTTTGCAAAAAAAACTCATGTCAAAAAACTCGTCTTCACGACCGTTGAGCGAATCTGAAGGTTTCGC
>JAITGS010000018.1 GCA_031280435.1 Tannerellaceae bacterium
CTCGAACAATAGGTCATTCCCGCGAAGGCGGGAATCTCCGATCGAAAAACGGGACGAATGTATTTGTATCATATAAAAACACATACAATCGTCCCAGCTCTCGATCGGAGATTGACTGCGTCGATTCTCGCAAGCTCGAATTCCCGCCTTCGCGGGAATGACCTATTTGGGCAGGCTGAATCACCTTTTGACACATCTTCTACGGGATTGTTGCAGCCTGTGTTGTGTGGTAGAGACGCGATTAATCGCGTCTCTACGAGGTAGTGCATGGGCGGGCAATGCATCAAAGGCCATTCGCCCGCCCAAACAGGAGGCCCGTAGGGGTCGAATATTTTCGACCCTTATTTTTTTAGGGGGTCGCCGTGTTTTATTGAGGAATATCCGGACAACAAAGCCAGGCAGTCTTTTGGTTTTGATTGTATAAACAAATTCATATATTTGCCGATAGTAATTAAGTGACATCCGCGGCATAGAGATGCCGGCAATTCACAGAATAATAAAACATATTGGAACAACATTGATTCTTTTCTTGGCTTTCGGAAAATTTGGCGATTAGATGAAACATGCCGGAAAGAAATGGTCAAATGTTCGCGCTTATAGCGTGAACTTGACTTGATTTCTTAGGCATGAACGGTTACGCCAAATACCACTGAAAGCGAGAGACAGTTGAGTTTCACGCTTTTTTTATGTGTATTCGTATTTGATGGCAAACAACGTAATAATTAATAGTATGAAAATGCAATATAAACAACTTCTACTGTATCTCTTTTTCCTGTGTAGCTCTGCTTTATCTGCGCAAAACAAATTTGAGATCTACGGATTAATTCTGGATGAAAAGAATCATCCGATATCCAATGCAAATGTATTTCTTGTCCAATCTAAAACAGGAACTATAACTAATTCGGAAGGTAAATTTGTAGTAACAGCATATCGAAACGACATATTATCTGTTTCACATGTAGGATATGAAACGGTTTCTACCAAAGTAAATGCAGCATCCGGCAGCCTTAAAATCATACTTAAAACTGCTATCAATCAGTTAAGCGAAGTAGTTGTAACAACTTTGTCCGCAGAAGATATTCTAAAGGCATCAGTCGATAAAATCAAGGACAACTATGAGCAAAACTCCTTTCAAAGTAATGTCATGTACAGAGCGGAAGTATTTGATAAAGACACTTTACTTTACTTGGAAGAAACGGCTTTCAACATAGTGAAATCATATAAACACGGCTTTAAGGAGAAATATTATCTACTGAAAAACCGCAACTTCCAATTCAGCGATAGAGCTTATAATCTGAGGCAAATCGGACAGTTTGATTTTGTCGGTCAAGCCTCGGAAATATTTGATAAAGCCTTTTATAGAAAATATAAGATTAGCCGCTTGCCCGGAACAAGTTTTGATAATCACAGCTTATATGTTCTGCTCGCTGAGTCTCAAAATAAAAATGATACTTCTCACATGAAAATCTATATTGACACCGATGATATGGCATTTGTTCGTTTCGATAGTTATGCAAATAGTGGAGATGAAGTAATGGCTCAATATAAGAAAATAGATGAAAAATATTACTTAATGAATGGGTATTCCATACATGTTAATCGAAAGAACGGAACGAACTTACCCGTCAAAGCAACTATGATAATGACAAGCATTAGCCATGATTTATCTTCGTATGATATAGAAGGGCTTTTAATCGACAAGAATGATATATTGAGAGAGTATGCAACCAATGAACAGGATACAATGTTTTGGCGCGAACATAATGCATTGCTACCCGATTCGGCCGTTACTAAAGCCATGCAGCAATACTATCGGAAGCGATTGGACAGCGTCTCTTTTAAATCGGATATATTGAAAAAGGAAGCTACAATACAACGACTTTATAAGCCGCATCTTTCATTAATGATCTCATCCGACTTAGGAAAAGATTTCTATTCCATGAACTATAACAGCGTTTCTATTAGCCGCTTTATTAATCATTCTTTGAGCCAATACACACGATGGTCATTGTTTGCAAGTGCGGCCTATTATATGCTGTCAATGCCTCTGGAAGAAGTCTTATCGGAAAAGCGTTTGCTGAATATCTCAGGGCTAAATCCGAAAATAAATCCAAGCATTTTCAATCAATACCAGGCATCTTATACATATAATATTAACGAAACCACACTAAATAATTTTAAGCAGAACAATCAATCCGATTTCATGCGATTGCATACAATACGTAATGATGGACACTACGTAAAGTCCTGGATGCTGGAAGAAGAATTGGCCAAAGCAGACTTATCGGACAAGAATAACTTAGCCGATTTCATTAAATATTACTTCGTAGAATTAGCCCTTCACAGGATTTCTAATATTAATAATCCGTTCGCTGAAGATAAAAAGGCTTTTGCATCGGATGCACAACCATTGATAAGGGATCGCAGTCGCAGTTGGGTAAAATTTCTCTTTGAGCCGGAAGCTAATTATCGTAATCATATTTTAGATGCAGATTTGACAAGCGAAGAATATTCCTTTATGAAACGCTCGGCATGGTTCTCATTGATAAATCTTATTTCGCCGCAAATGATAGGAATAAAGAAATTCAAAATAAGCGATAAAAATGCTTTCACATTTAGCCTTAATTATCTGCGTATTCCTTTTGGCGAAATGTTCGGACAAAATATTTGGTTAACAACGAATCGCACACAATTGCATGGTATCTCTATAAAACAGTATAAAAACCACGAACAAACGTCATTTGGATTAGGTTATAAACTTTATGATTTGCGTCTGTCAAAAAGCGCCTTTGTTACTACAACCTTAGATTATTGGTCACAGCCATCCGAACCGACTTTTTACAGCAATACATTGCGTCATGGCTTTCACATCGAACAAATGTTTGAATTTCAATTATTCTATAATAAATATATTCAGTCGAATGCACTATCTCTCCTTGTAGGATATGACTATAAAACTAAAGGATATATTCCGCAAAGTTATTTTACAGGCAATCGCTTTGATTTTAAAGCAGCGTTCAAATGGTATTTCTGAGAAGATAGTCGAACCGAATCCCTATGGTTTGACTTCATCTCTTTTTGCCACTTTAAAAACAATCATTATCTTTGGCCTCAATCGCAAATCAAATGTGTAATCCTAAAATTATAGAACCATGAAAAACGAAGAGAACAACGACAATAAGGATTATGAAGCCCTGTATAAAGCTTTTATAAGGAATATCGAATCGTAAAGCCTTGCTGTATTATTCTTTCGATTTATGCCCTGTTGAGTCTTATCATGACGCTATATAATATGTTTGCTGCATAAATAATGACGGTTAAAACTCAAAGAACAATTGCTATTATTATATCAATATTCGTATTGGTTATTCTCCCTTTTTCCCTCTCATCCCAAACGCTTATTTCGGGCAAGGTTTTGGATTCGGATACCAAAGAACCAATCCCAAACGTAGCCGTATACTCAGATAATAACGATAAGATTACGGTAACAGGCGAGGACGGTGGATACAGTTTGTATATAGATAATGCGGAGCGTATTCACTTCCGGCATTTAGCTTATGAGCGTTTAAGCTTGCCCTTCGATTCGCTTAAAGCTTCGCAGATTATCTTATTGAGGCCTTATACGGTAGAACTAACTGAAGTTGTAATATCTCCTAATTTCATTATGGATTTATTGCATAAGGCAGTGCAAAACCTTCATTCCCGCTTCCAAATAAAAACTCCACAACCATATCTTTTGCATGTGACGGAAACAACAACCAATGGAGGAGATCGCGAAGCATATGCCTTAATAGAAAGCTCTATTTTAAAAATAAATAAACAGGGAGAGTATAATTGGAAACTGGATTTACTATGCCTGGATAAACTCCGGACAATTAATGAAGAAGTTTTTTATATAAATAAATTAGCGATCCCGAATGTGGGGATTGTCCCTACTAAAATGTCCACACGATGGAATAATTATATTCATGAAATACTTAATGACGGAGACGAATCCCAAATTGTCATAAAAATATCTCCAAAACATTTGGATAAAAAAAATTACCGGTATTTTCTTTTTATTATAAACAAACAGGATACTACATTATCTGAATTTATCGGCCAATCATATTTGGCTTCAGAGCAAATTGTCGTCTATCAATCTAAGTTATTAGATATAGAACTTAAAGCCCTCAACCATTATCATAGATTGGTATATGCTCAAGACAATATCTCCGGATCTTATTATATTAACGCATATCAGCATCTTGGAAATATAAGAGTTATATCGAAGGGTAATTCTCATGACATGTATTTCAAGATAACGGCATCTCTTCCCGATATTAGCAGTCTGAATAAAGAAAATATCAATAAACTGAGATTAAGAAGGCCGCTGGAATATCTTTTATTTGAAGCCGACTTCCCGCAAACACCCGGCTTTTGGAAATCTTTAGTTAGCAACTGAAAATGAAGATTGGTGAACACCATGAAGAACGAAGAGAACAACGAAAATAAAGATTATGAAGCCATGTATAAAGCTTTATATAAGAAATATCGAATATTCAAGCCCTCCTATGTTATGCTTTTTATTTATGCTCTTTTGAGTATTATTATTATGCTCTATAATATGTTTGCTGCATAAACAATGACGGTTAAAACTCAAAGAACAATTGCTATTGCCATAGCATTGTTAATATTTATGATCGGAGGTATACTGACTAAGACATACCGCCAATACATATACCGTAACGATATTTTTGATTATCATTTAGCCGACGCCATTGGGAGTTTGGCTTGTATTCCTTGTTCTTCGCTGTTTTGGTGGGCTATTTATAAGGGGTATTTTAGTTTTGTCAGATGTATTCTGTACAGCTTAATCGCCTTTATTCTGTTTGAAATTCTACCTGTTGGAGTTTTTGATTACTATGATATAATCGCAATGTTTATCAGCAGCGGCTTAACTTGGTTGATTTATCTTACGTATAAACGTTATTTCTCCTGAGATTAAATAGAGGGATGTGGTTGGGGGATGCGCCGGGGAGGGCTTCGGTTTGCAGAAAAGCATTACATTTGCCGCATTCACATCAAATCTATATTATATGGAACGAGACAAAATCATTTTTGACCTTATTGAAAAGGAGAGGCAGCGACAGCTTAAAGGCATTGAGCTGATTGCTTCCGAAAACTTCGTCAGTCCGCAAGTGATGCAGGCGATGGGCAGTGTTTTGACCAACAAGTATGCCGAAGGCTATCCGGGCAAACGATACTATGGCGGCTGCGAGGTGGTGGACGAATGTGAGAGCATTGCCATCAGCCGCCTGCGCCGGCTGTTCGATGCCGAATGGGTGAACGTACAGCCGCATTCGGGAGCGCAGGCCAATGCGGCTGTGTTCCTCGCCGTGCTTAGCCCGGGCGATACCTTCATGGGGCTCAACCTGTCGCACGGAGGGCATCTGTCGCACGGCTCGCCCGTTAACAGCTCCGGCATACTGTACAAGGCCGTGGAGTACAACGTGAGGGAAGATACGGGGCGGGTGGATTACGACAGGATGGAGGAAACGGCCATGCTGCATCGCCCAAAGCTCATAGTGGGCGGGGGCTCGGCTTATTCGCGCGAGTGGGACTACGAGCGCATGCGAGCTATTGCCGATGCCGTGGGAGCCATACTGATGGTCGACATGGCTCATCCTGCCGGACTTATTGCTGCCCGTCTGCTCAATAATCCCCTCAAGCATGCGCACATCGTTACATCCACAACGCACAAAACCCTGCGGGGGCCGCGCGGAGGCGTCATCTTGATAGGCAAAGATTTTCCGAATCCGTGGGGGAAAACTACTCCTAAGGGCGAGGTGAAAATGATGTCGCAACTGCTCGATTCGGCCGTATTTCCGGGCATACAGGGTGGCCCGCTGGAGCATGTCATAGCAGCCAAGGCCGTATCCTTCGCCGAGGCTTTAGACCCCGGCTTCGCCATTTATCAGGAGCAGGTTAAGCGCAACGCATCCGTGCTTGCCGGGGGGTTTATAGACCAGGGATATAAAATCGTTTCGGACGGCACCGACAACCATTGCATGCTGATTGACCTGCGCTCCAAATTCCCCTCGCTAACAGGCAAAGAAGCGGAGAAGGCGCTGGTGGCGGCCGACATCACCGTCAACAAAAACATGGTGCCCTTCGACAGCCGCTCGGCCTTCCAAACCTCCGGCATACGCATCGGCACCCCTGCCATCACCACCAGAGGCGCCGGCGAAGACCTTATGCTACGCATAGTTGAGCTGGCCGACACCGTACTGGCCAACACTGCCGACAGCGCAACAATATCGGCCGTACGCTCCGAAGTAAACCGCCTCATGGCCGGCTATCCGCTCTTCAAGGAGTAATTATTAGGAGGGGCAAAAGGTAATTCAGCTAAGCTGCCTTCCACAGATTGGGGTCGAAAACACATTCGACCCCTACGGTTGCCCCACATCCATTTCACACAGCCGCTTTTTATTGCTTACGAATTGTTGGACACGTAGTCGCGCAGGCGCTTGTCCAGCAGCTCGTACTGATTGTCGCGTATGAAGGAGGTGCAGGCGCGCAGGCCTTCCTGCCGGCTGCCTGTGGTGGAGAGGGAGATGGCGCTGATGCCGTAGTAGATAAGCTCTTCCATCAGACGGGCGCCTGTTTTCCCGGGATATGATATGGTGAAATAGAAGCCGTCGGCAATAGGCCGGTCGAGGTCGCGGTCGTAAACGATGCTGAAGCCGTGGGAGAGGAAAATCTCCTTCAGACGCTGAGCTCTGCGGCCGTATTCTTTTACATCTTCCACAAAGTTGAAGGTACCGTCGGAGGCTGCTTTGAACATTGCCGCCAGGGCGTACTGCGACGAGTGGCAGGCTCCGGACGAGAGGGCATAGAGCACCCGATGTATGTAGGTTGTGCCGAAGGTGCCGCCGCCGTATCTCTGCGTCAGGCCCGAATAGCGGCGATGGTAGAGCCGGGGCGAGATGGCCGTTACGCCTATGCGCTGCCCGGCATAGCTGAAGATCTTCGAGCCGGAGATCTGCATCACGTACAAGTCCGTATATAGCGCCACCGAAGGCTGGTAGGGAGGCCGGAAGGGATGGCTGAGGTCGAGGCGGAAGTCCATTGCAAAGTAGGCCAGGTCTTCTATTACGACAACATCGTAGCGGTTGGCGGCTTCGCCTATGATAGCCAGCTCGGCCTCGCTGAGGCATATCCACGAAGGGTTATTGGGGTTGGAGAATATCATGGCGGCTATGTTGCCCTTGGAGAGATAGCTGTCGAGCGCCTCGCGCAGCTTGTCGCCGCGATGTTCGTACACGTCGAAGGATTCGTACCTGGCTCCCATCACGGTGATTTGCTGCTTCTGCACCGGGAAGCCGGGGTCTATAAAGAGTATGGTGTCGCGCTCGGGCAGGCATTGGGTGCAGGTCAGGAATGAGGCGTAGGTGCCCTGCATGGATCCGGTAACCGGCACGCAGCACTCGGCGCTGATGTCGACGCCTACGAAGGCTTTTATGAACCGGGCGGCCTCTTCCTTAAGCTCCCCGGCGCCATTAATATTGGGGTAGACGGAGGCTATGCCGCGGCGCAAGGCTTCAATCTCGGCATCGACGCCCGTTTGAGCCGCTCTTAATCCGGGCACGCCCATTTCCATGCGGATAAACTCGGCGCCGGTTTCTTCTTCGAGGCGGGATGCTATGGCAACAATCTCGCGGATGGTAGCCTTGCCGAAGTCGGGGAGGTTATACTCGGCAATAACTCTCTTGACAGTGTCGTAATCAACGGGGGTATGTTTCACTTTCATTTGAATATATATATAATGTATAGCTGTTAAAGGGCTGCAAGGTTAGCAAAAATAAGCGAGCAGGGCAAGGGTAGGGGAGGCGGTATAAGGGCGATCAGAGGTTTATCAGCAAGGCGTCGCGGTTGCTTTGCAGCAGATCGTTGCGGGTGCGCAGTATGGTTTGCCACTCGTTGAGGAAGCGGCCGGAGGTGTCTATCTTAAAGTTCTCGGAGCCGTATGTATCAATTTTGTCGAGCAGAAGGCCTACGGTGAGGCGGTGCACGTCGCCGGCGGGATGATAGTGGCGTACCTTGAGGTCGTCGCCGTAATTGACCTCTATAATAATGTTCAGCTCGGTGAGCAGCTGTATGATAAGGCTGGTCAGGCGCAGCGGGATTCTGTATGTTTCGGAGAGCTCGTCGGCCGTATAAGGCTTGCCGCCTTCTGCAAAGCGCTTGGCTATGAGGGATGCAACGAGGAGGGTGAGGAAGTCGTAGTACCGCCTGGAAATATGGCGGCTGTCTCTCTCGAAAGCAAACTTCTTAACATTCTGCGATGCGTAGGCCAGCTCTGCCCCGAACAGGCATATCAGCCAGGATACTTGCAGCCACAGCATCAGCAGAGGCAGGGCGGCAAAGCTTCCGTAGATGGCGTTGTATTTGCTGACCCATATTTGCCCGTTGATGTACAGCATCTGGAAGAGCTGAAAGCAGCAACCGCCTATGCATCCGGCCGCCAGTCCGTTGAGGAGCTGCACCTTGGTGTTGGGCAGCAGTATATATATGATAGCAAATACGAGGCTGGAGATGATGAAGGGCAGTGTTTTCATGAAGGGGGTAAAAAGGCTGCTTTCGCCTATCATGGTGCTTCGGAGAGTGGAAAGGAGCACCGAGAAGCCTCCGGATAAGGTCATAAGTATGGGCAGGATAAGGAAGAGAGCCATATAGTCGATGATGCGGCGATTCCACGGGCGCGATTTTGATAGCTGCCAGATGTTGTTGAAAGTATCTTCAATGGAGGAAATCAGGCTGATGACGGTATAGAACAGCAGCAGCAGGCCTATGCCTATGAAGAGGCCTCCCCGGGCCTCGGCGAGATAGCTTTCGACGAATCCGAGCGCGTGCCCGACTTGGTTTTCCTGCCCGGGGAAGTAGGCCAGGAGCTCGTCGCCCACTATGCTCTGGAATCCGAATCCCTTGGCTATGCCTATAAGCACGGCAAGGAGGGGTATGATGGAGAGGAGGGTGCTGTACGTGAGAGCGGAAGCCTTGGTGGGGAGCTTCTCGCTTATGAAGCCGCGTATGGCAAGTATGATGGTTTTGGCAAGATAGATGTACAGCTTTTTGACGCCTCTGATTTCATGCGTTCGTATGCGCCAGATGTCGTACGACACAAAGTAGATGAGCCTGCGGACGAGATTTGCGAGCTGCTCGAAAAGGGAGGTGTTGCTATGGTTTTTCATCACTGTGCATAATTAAACGAGTTAGGAACAAGGGAGGAGAAAAAAGAAAGCAGTCCGCCTGTAAGCCGGGTTCTGTTCCTGCACAATGGCAGGCGCCTGTCATTTATCTTGGCCGGCCGTTGCCGGCAGGCTCGAGCGGTCTACCCCCCGGCATCGGGCGAGCAACCCTTATTCGCCGGTATACATGACCTTGCAACCCATAAGACGTACGGCATATTATATTTCTGTAATACCCGGTGAGCTTTTACCTCGCCTTTTCACCCTTACCGCACCGCGCGGCGCGGCGGTTCTTTTCTGTTACGTTACTCTGCCCTCGCGAGCAGCTCCCTGTTAGGAAGTATGGCGCTCTTTGTTGCCCGGACTTTCCTCCCAACGAAAGGTTCATTGAGCGACAGACCGTCGGACTGCTTTCGCGGCAAAAGTAAGAGATTTGCCCCGTAAGTCGAAATCTATGCCGCGAACCTACGCATTTAAGCTCATCATACAGGTTCCCGTTCAAGCCGACACGCCTGTCCGCCGGCGCAGAAATACATCCGCAAGCCATTCACAATCGTCAACGGCTTCCTCTAAATAGATGGAGCCGTTTACATAGCGAGAATATCTTCCTCTAAATAGATGGAGCCATTGCCGTAATGGAAATCTGTTCCTCTAAATAGATGGAGCCGTTGCCGTAATGTAAATTCCTTCCGACAAATCGCTGGAGATATTTACGGTCTGTAAATGGCTCGCGACAAATCGCCGGAGATATTTACGGTCTGTAAATGGCTCGCGACAAATCGCCGGAGATATTTACGGTCTGTAAATTCCTTCCGACAAATCGCTGGAGATATTTACGGTCTGTAAATTCCTTCCGACAAATCGCTGGCGATATTTACGGTCTGTAAATGGCGCGCGATAAATTCCGCAAGCCGTTGCCATGGTGGCTATACGGTGTCGGGCAAAGCGGCAAGCCTCTGCAATGCCTCTGCCGATTCCGGAGGAATTTGGCAGGGCTCGGCAGGGGGAGCCGTACCCCTTTTAAAAGCGTTTGCATAGAAAATTATGCAGGGGGCTTGCGAAATAAATTATAAGATCTATCTTTGCAGCCACAAACTCAGAAAGGTCAGACTTCGTAGCTCAGTTGGTAGAGCAAATGACTCTTAATCATTGGGTCGTGGGTTCGAGCCCCACCGAGGTCACAAAAGATTTCATATCTTTGGTTTTGGAAATATTAATGGGCTTTGGATGCGAATCCAAAGCTTTTTTTATTGGCAAAAACCGGCAGGCGTATTGTACGGCCGGAGCATCTTGCTATTTTTGCAGGTGCGCAAACAAGGCGCAGTCCCGGCTGAGGCTACGGCTCACAGCCCGGATTTATTCCTAATATATAATAACACAAAAATTATGAAACAGAAGCCTTCGGCACAAGATTACCGCGACCGAGCCCTGGCTTTACAAAGAGCCGGCGACAGCGTGCAAGCCATAGAGCTCTACAAAAAATCCTTAGAGCTCGAGCCGGACGAGCCCTTCGCTTTATACAACATGGGCCTCGCCTACGCCAACATCGGCGACAAGGACAGCGCCCTCGAGGCATATCAGCGCTCCGTCATCCTATTTCCCAGATCCGAAGCATATTTAAATATGGGATACCTTTTCGAACTCAAGGGATTGTATCTCAAAGCCATCGAAAATTATGAGAGAGCCATAGCCCTTAATCCCAACGAAGCCTGTTCTCACCACAACCTGGCCGGATGCTACATGAGGATGAAACAGTATGAGATGTCGACCAACTCCTACCGGGAGGCCATACGCATCAAGCCCGACTACCAGAGCGCACGTCTCGGCTTTGCACAAACCTTCTTCCTGCGCCGCAAGTTCCATACAGCCATCAGACTGTACCATATACTTGTCGAGGAGTATCCCGACTCTGATCGCGCCATCTATCATATGGCACACGTGTACGACCTGCAGGGCAACTTTGCTGCGGCACTGATTAAATTTCGAAGGCTTCTGGAGCTTCAGCCCGGCGCCGCCTACGTCCTCAAAGCCATCAAGGACATAGAGGACGTGATGCGTAACTGATTCCGCCGGGCCTAAGACGTAGCCCCCTCGGAAGGGGGCAAAAGAAAAGGCAGGAAGGAGAATTGTTTGCTCCTCTTCCTGCCTCTTTTTCGGGTGTGCCTTATATAAGGATGGGCGTGTTTACCAACCGGCGTTTTGCTGTGCGGCCAAAGTGCTGTTGCGCATGATGTCGACGTAGGGGATTGGCCAGAGGAAGCGCTTGTCGGGATAGGGGATGAAGGCTTTGTTGGCGCCGAACCATCCGGCTTTTACTTCGCCTCCCACTACGAATGCTTCTCCGCCGTCCCTGATGAGGTCTCTCACTACGGAGTATTCTATCTTGGCCGGAATGCCGCCCGAAGGAGCCAGATCGTCGGCTGCCAGGCGATGTATGTCTTCCCAGCGTCGGCCTTCGCCGTGGAACTCAATGCGCCGTTCCCATACGATGGCTTCCATGAATGCTTTATCGTCGGCAAAGCTCGAGGCGGTGTAGGCCTGCGTGGCAGGATCGGCAAGCGATCGGTTCCGAACGGCGTTGAGCAGCTCAAGGGCCAAAGCTTTGTCGCCCGAACGAAGGGCGGCTTCGGCATAGTTGAGCAAAACTTCGGCGTAGCGTATGATGGGTGCGTATTCCTCCCGCGTTTGCGGATTCTGATACTTGTCGCAGAAGTAATAGCTGAAAGTACTGGAGTAGAGGAGCAGATCCCGCCTCTTGTCGTCGTCCAGCCAGAAGGCGGTGTTGTAGAGGGTTGGCGATGATGTTACTATGGCTCGTCCTCCCGTTCGTGCGCTCATCATTGCGGACATGGCTCCGTTAACGCTGCCGTTGTCGTCGGTATTGTTTTCTATGGAGAAGATAGACTCGGAGTTGCTGCCGTATGAGGTGAAGGGCGTTGCGGGCGAATCGGTGAGAGCGAAGCCTCCTACCGTGCTTGTGAAGGGCGCTGCCTGCTGGGATGCGAGCTTGGCGGCTTCGGTTTTCACCTTTGCCCAGTCGCGCTTGTGCAGGTAAACGCGGGTCTTGAGGGCTATGACGGCTCCTTTGGAGGCCCGGGTGATTCCGTTAACGCTGTGCCTGTCGTTGGTCTTGAAGAGCGCTTCGGCTTCGTCGAGGTCTTTGAGGATCTGGGCGTAGGTGTCTTGCACTGACGAGCGTCCTATTGTGAGGGCTTCTTCTATTTCGGCGGGAGTGTTATGAGCGGTCAGATACAGGGGCAAGCCGTAGCTGTTGTTTCCTTCAACGTTGACCGGCAGCGCGAAGTGTATCATCAGGGCGTGGTATGTGAGGGCCCTGAGGAAGAGGAGCTCGCCGCGATATTCGTCGCCGCGCTCGGCTGTCAGCACTCCGGCTTCAACGGCTGTTTGTATGCCGCGCATCACTGTGTTCAGCCTGTTGATACACTCAAAGGAGGCCTCCCAGTAGAATTGGTTGTTGGCCGTTGCGGTGGTGTATGTCGAGGCGTATGTGATGTCGTAGAAGACGGCGGTGAGGTTCATGTCCTGCCCGCGCATCTCTCCCTGCACTATGCTGGCTGCTCCAAAGGGATAGCCGCGCGAGTAGGAACCGTTGTATACTCCGCACTGTGCGGCGTCGTAGGCTCCGATGACGGACAGTTCGCATCTTTCCGGCGTCTCGTAAGCTGTGATTTCGGAAAGGACGTTTACCGGCTGCAAGTCTATTACATCGTTGTCGCATGATGTGCTTATCCCTGCGAGGACAATGATTGCGGCGGCAGCCGTGACATATTTAAGTATTCTGTTGTATATCATAATCGTACTTTTTTGGGTCATTATACATTTATATATATATGAAACATTAGAAGGTGATATTGGCTCCGAACATTATGGTGCGTGCCTGCGGCATGCCGTCCCAGTCCACTCCGGAACGTATGCTGGTGCCGCTGTACGAGCGCGTTTCCGGATCCATGCCGGAGTATCCCGTTATGGTGAGCAGGTTTTGCGCCTGAACGTAGAAGCGTACCTTGGAGATGTCGAGCTTGGAGCTTAGCTTGCCGGGCAGGGTATATCCCAGGGCTATGTTGGATACTTTGAGGAAGGAGCCGTCTTCAACGAAGTGCGAATCGGCCACGTTGGAGTTGAACAGCGGAGTGTCGTCGCCGTAGCCTATTCTCGGAGTCATGCCGTCGCCGGGATTCTCCGGGCTTTGCCAGCGTCCGAGTATCTCCGTGCCGTTGTTCGAGAAGTCGAGGTTGAGCAATGTGCGCTGGCGGCTTGCGTTCATAATCTTGTTGCCGCCCGAGAAGCGCATGAAGACGTTCAGGTCAAGTCCTTTGTAGGTGAAAGTATTGTTGAATCCTCCGTACCATTTCGGGAGCGAGGTTCCGAGCAGCTTGCGATCGTCGGAAGCCGAGAGCGAGGCTGACTTGGAAACATCTGCGGGATTAGCCGGATCGTATTGGGCATATCCGTATTCAATTTCGCCATTGCGTCTGTCGCCAAAGGTGCTGAACTGCACGAGCGTTCCGTCGGCTTTCTTCCAGATGGGATTACCGTTGGCTTTGTTCACTCCGTAGTAATCGTATCCGTAGATAGAGTATATGGATTCGCCCTCGCGAACGATGGTGAATGGATTGACGATGTCGTTTCCGTCCGTAAGCTTCAGAACCTTGTTGGCCTGCGTTGTGAAGTTGATGCTTGTTTGCCATGTCAGTCCGTTATGGTTGGCGATAGGGGTGGCGTTGATGGAGAGCTCAATGCCGGAGTTCTGAATCTGGCCTACGTTGTCGTAGTAGCTGTTGCCCGGTATACCTATGGTGGGTGCGGTTGGAACCTCGAGCACCAGGTCTTTGGTTTTCTTCATGTAGTAGGCAATCTCGAATCCGAGGCGTCCGTGGAAGAGCGAACCGTCGATGCCAAGGTCGTATGTGGTGGTTGTTTCCCATTTGAGGCGGTCGTTACCCATGTTTGTCCATCCTATACCCTTTTGTCCGCCGTATCCTTTGGCCCCGTATGTTCCCAGGTACGGGAAGTTGCTGCCGAGGTCGGAGTTGCCAATGGTTGCAAAGCTGGCTCGCAGGCGCAGGTCGCTGAACCATTCGGAAAGGGATGATTCGGCCCAGAAGTTCTCGCGGGAGATACGATAAGCGGCCGAGCCTCCATAGAACGTACCCCAGCGGGTATCCTTAGGCAAGCGTGAGAGGCCGTCGCGACGGACGGATGCTCCTGCGTAGTATTTGCTGTCGTAATTGTAGTTGGCGCGAACCATATAGGATGCAAGCCCGCTGAACGTCTTGCTGCCGCTCACGCTCTTTTCTCCGAAGGTATTGGAGATGATGTGTTCCGAGAAGAAATTGTCGGAGAGCATGGTCACGTCGGCATAAGTCCACTCGTAATCCTCATGGGTATATTCCTGCACAAGCGTGAGGTTGACGTTGTTCAGATCGAATGAGCGAACCAAGTTCAGCACGTTCTGCCAGTTCCAGTTGAAGTACTGGGTGCTCTGGTCCATCAGCAAACCTCCGTAGCCGTAGCCATCTCCCGATTCGGAATCCCATTTCGTGAAATCGTGAGCATACATAAAGTCCATACCTCCCTGCGAGCGCAGCGTCAGGCCTTCCATAAACTTTATTTCGGCAAATACGTTACCGGCCAAGCGAGTGTTGCGCGTAGTATTCTTGTTGTTGTCGAGCGCCCACACTATGTTTTGGATACCGTTGTCTATATACGTTTTGTTTATGCCTCGTCCCAGAGCCTTGCGGTTGGCGGCGTCGATGTTGTAGCCCGTCTTGTCGTCCGGATTGAATACGGCAACATTGGGAAGCATCCTCACGCTGGCGAATCCCACGCTTCCGAGACTGTTCTCCTGGTTCATCACGCCTTCAATCCTGTTGCGCGAGGCAATGATTCCGGCGCCTATCTGCAGCCACTTGTTGGCGGTTTGCGTAACGTTGGCATTGAGCGTATATCTCTCCTGCTGATTATTTCGGACGATACCCTCCATGTTGGTATAGCCCACGGAAGCATAATAGCTGCTGCGATCCGTTCCGCCGCTTGCCGAGAGGCTGTGGTTTTGCTGGAAGCCGGTTTGATAGATATAGCTGTTCCAGTCGGTGTCGGGCCCGTTCGGGTCATAAACGGCCGGCCCTTCCATGCCCCAGTTCGAATACTTCTCGTTAGCAATCTCCACAAACTCCTTTGCGTTGAGGAGCTCAAAGGTCTTCAAGGCGCTGGTGGAAGCAATATATCCGTCATAAGTCACGCGGGTAACTCCCTTCGAACCTTTCTTGGTGGTGATGAGCACAACGCCGTTGGCAGCGCGCGAACCGTAGATGGCCGTAGCCGCCCCGTCCTTCAGGATGTCGATAGACTCTATGTCGTTCGTATTGATGTCGGCCATAGGATTGGAACGGCCGTACAATTGCTGCTTCTCGCCTGAGGTCACAGGAACTCCGTCGACCACAATCAGGGGGCCTGCGCCGGAGGTAATCGTACTCGTACCGCGAATCCTGAACTCCGGCGCGGTGCCCAGGATACCGCTCTGCGTAATGACCTGCACGCCCGCAGCGCGTCCGGCAAGCTGTGTGTCGAACGATGGCGCGGCAAGGTTAGCAATCTCGCTACCTCCAACTTTGGAAATAGCGCTGGTAACATCCTTTTTCCTCTGAGTACCGTAACCAACAACAATTACTTCCTCCAGATTCTGATTATCCGAAACCATCCGGATGTCAACAGTCGGCCTGATAGCTACCTCCTGAGTAGCCATACCGACATAAGAAACAACAATAGTTCGGGCATTTTCAGGAACGTTTGTCAGGGTGAACGAACCGTTTGCGTCCGTAATCACGCCCGTCGTTGTACCTTTCACCAAAACCGAAGCTCCAATGATTGGTTCGCCGTCATCGGCCGACGTGACCTTGCCGGTCACACGCGATGTTTGAGCCGAAACTAATCCGACGCCTGCAATGAGGCAGAATAAAAGATAGATCAACTTCTTCATAGACTTCTTTTTAAGAATTTAATACTCTACTAAAATTTAAATTAATACTTCTTGTTTGCACCGCGCCGGTGCCTTCTCCGCGCCGGCGCTCTTGTCTCTCAAAAAATAATTGTCAGAAAAAAGGAACGATTAAACTGACAATGACGGCGGCAAATATATGCAAATACTTGTGAAAATAAAAACTCCCCCTTAATATTTCTTAGTAATAGCGAGGCGGGCGGAGGCGGGCAATGAATCTGCCGGCAGAGAAATGGCCTTGCTGCGCTGTCACGATTTCCGCAAGTGGATTTTTCGGGCAGGACAGAGTCGCCCAAATCTCCACTGTGGAAATTGGCCCTTCAACATTTCCGCCGGGTCCCCACTGTGGTGAGACCTCCCCGCCGGCAGCGGGAAGCTTTCTCCACAGTGGAGAGAGCTCCAAAAAGTCGTTTGAGGGCAATTTCCGGACTGGATATCCTCCCAAATCGAAAAAAACAGCCGTCTCCACAAGTGGGGAGAGCTCCAAATCGGCAAAAACTGGGGTTCCCACAGCTGTAAAGCCGGAAAACTGGGAAATTTGTATAGCTCTCCACTGTGGAGAGAGCTCCCTGCTAGCAACGGGGCGGTTTCCACATTTGTGGAAAGCTCCGCGCTGACAACGGGGCAATCTCCACAGTGGTGGAGAGCTCCCTGCTGACAGCGGGGCAATCTCCACA
>JAITGS010000009.1 GCA_031280435.1 Tannerellaceae bacterium
CCTGTCCTAAACCGTTTAAGGCCTGTCCTAAACCGTTTAAGGCCTGTCCTAAACCGTTTAAGGCCTGTCCTAAACCGTTTAAGGCCTGTCCTAAACCGTTTAAGGCCTGTCCTAAACCATTTAAGGCCTGTCCTAAACCGTTTAAGGCCTGTCCTAAACCGTTTAAGGCCTGTCCTAAACCATTTAAGGCCTGTCCTAAACCGTTTAAGGCCTGTCCTAAACCGTTGAAGGCCTGTCCTTTTTTGTTTATGTATCAGCTTCTTGCTGTTTTATTTGCCAAAAAAAGTTTTTGGGAGATGAGGATGGCGATGAGGGGGCTTGGCATTGGGGCCGGGGATGAGGGCGGAGCGATGTTTGTGGTGGCTGCATCCTTTTCAAATCGTTTTTTTTAATTTTCTTTGCTGCCTGAATCCTTTCTTATTATTAATATTTAAGTTATCATGGCAAAATCAATTAAAGAAGAAGCGTTGAAATACCACGCGGAGGGCAAGCCGGGAAAGATTGAGGTTGTTCCTACCAAACCTCATAGTACTCAGGCGGATTTGTCGCTGGCATACTCGCCCGGGGTGGCCGAGCCTTGCCTGGCTATCAGTAGCGAACCTCTTGATGCGTACCGCTATACGGCGAAGGGCAATCTGGTGGCGGTTATTTCGAACGGTACGGCTGTTCTGGGCCTTGGCGATATAGGTGCGGTGGCGGGCAAGCCTGTTATGGAGGGCAAGGGCTTGCTGTTTAAGATATTTGCGGGCATTGATGTGTTCGATATTGAGGTGGATGAGAAGGATCCGGAGCTTTTTATCCGCACCGTTAAGGCTATTGCTCCCACTTTTGGGGGTATCAATCTGGAGGATATTAAAGCGCCCGAATGTTTTGAGATTGAGGAGCGTCTGAAGGCTGAGCTGGATATTCCGGTGATGCATGATGATCAGCACGGCACGGCTATTATCTCTGCTGCCGCTCTTTTGAATGCCCTCGAGATTACGGGTAAGGACATTTCGGAGGTTAGGATTGTGGTGAACGGGGCCGGGGCTGCTTCTATCTCGTGCACGCGGCTGTATGTGCTGCTTGGGGCTCGCCTTGAGAACATTGTGATGTGCGACAGTCGTGGTGTGATCACGGTTAATCGCTCGGATCTGAACGCTCAGAAGCGTGAGTTTGCCACTGCGCGGCCTGTTGCTACCCTTGCGGAGGCTATGGTTGGCGCTGATGTGTTTCTGGGGCTTTCGGTTGCTAATGTGCTGAGCGGAGAGATGGTGAGGAGCATGAATCCCAATCCTATTGTGTTCGCGCTGGCCAATCCGGATCCTGAGATTTCATACACGGAGGCTATGAAATCGCGCAGTGACTTGATTTTCGCCACGGGTCGCTCCGATTATCCTAATCAGGTCAACAATGTTCTTGGTTTTCCATACATTTTTCGCGGAGCGCTCGACACTCATGCGCGTGCGATCAATGAGGAGATGAAGCTGGCGGCCGTGAGGGCTATTGCTGCCCTGGCTAAGGAGCCTGTGCCGGACGTTGTTAATGCTGCTTACCGCCTGAAGCGTACTACCTTCGGCCGCGATTATATTTTGCCCAAGCCTCTTGATCCGAGGCTGCTGACGGCGGTGTCGGTGGCCGTTGCCAAGGCTGCTATTGCCTCCGGCGTGTCGCGCAGGGATATTAGTGATTGGGATGCCTACGGCAATCATCTGCGTGAGATGATGGGTTATGATAATAAGCTGATCCGTTCGTTTATTGATATGGCCAAAGCTCATCCCAAGCGGGTGGTTTTTGCGGAAGCGAATCACTCCAATATGCTTCGGGCGGCGGTTGAGGCTAAGGCGGAGGGCATTTGTATTCCTATCCTGATCGGTAATGAGGAACGGCTGCACAAAATTGCCCGCGAGGAGAACCTTAACATTGAAGATCTGCAGATTGTGAACCTGAGGCATGACAGGGAGAGCGACAGGCGTGCCCGTTTTGCGGAGGCTCTGGCCTTTAAAAAGGGTCGTGAGGGCGTTACCTTCGATGAGGCTTTCGAGAAGATGAATAATCGTAATGCTTTTGGGATGATGATGGTGGAAACAGGCGAGGCTGATGCCTTTATCACCGGCGTGTACAGCCGCTACTCGGAAGTGCTCAAGCTTGCCGAAGAGATTATCGGCATCCGCAAGGGTTTCAAATACTTTGGTGCGATGAATATAGTCCTAAGCAAGAAGGGGACGTTCTTTCTGTCGGATACGCTGATCAACAGGCATCCGTCGACTGAGGTGCTGATAGATGTGGCCCGGCTGACGCACGATGCTGTCCGCTTTTTTGCTCATGAGCCCGTCATGGCTATGCTTTCGTACTCCAATTTCGGCTCGGATAAGCTGGGTAGCCCGCAGAAGGTGCATGATGCCATCAGCTTCCTGCATGATAACTATCCGGAGATGGTGGTAGACGGCGAGATGCAGATCAACTTCGCCTTCGACAGGAAGCTTCGCGACGAGAAGTATCCCTTCACCCGATTGCATGGCCGCGATGTCAACACTATGGTGTTTCCTAACCTGAGCTCGGCCAACAGTGCTTATAAGTTGCTGATCGAGATGGGGGTTGGGGAGACCATCGGCCCGATTCAGATGGGCCTCAACAAGCCTATCCACTTCACCGACCTGGAGAGCACTACCCGCGATATAGTTAATCTGACCACCGTGGCCGTTGTGGATGCCATCGTTCAGGAGCAGATGAAGGCTCTGGCGGATGCGGAGCGCTCGGCCCGTTAATTTGTATCCTTACACATTATATTATATATGGAGATTAAACATGCAAGCTTCGTTGTGAGCAATACGGATGTCGGCAAATGCCCGGAGGAGGGCAAGCCGGACTATGCGTTTATAGGCAGGAGCAATGTGGGCAAGTCGTCGCTGATTAATATGCTGACCAATCATGCGGGGCTGGCCCTTACGTCGCAAACTCCCGGCAAGACGCAGCTCATCAACCATTTTATCGTTAACGGCGAGTGGTATCTGGTGGATCTGCCGGGCTATGGATACGCTCAGAGGGGCCGTGACGGACGCGAGAAGATGCGCCGGATGATAGAGGACTACGTGATGTATCGCGCGCAGCTCGCCAACCTCTTTGTGCTGATCGACTGCCGGCATGAGCCTCAGAAGATCGACCTCGAGTTCATCACCTACGTTGGCGAGCATGGCGTTCCCTTCTCCATCGTCTTCACCAAGGCCGACAAGCTGAGCCATTCTCGCCTTCAGGAGAACCTTAAGGCGTACAAGGCAAAGCTGCTGGAGAGTTGGGAGGAGCTTCCGCCTGTATTTGTCACCTCATCGCTGAAGAAGCAGGGCCGCGAGGAGATCCTGGAGTATATAGGCAGTATTAATGCAGAGCTCTGAAGGCTTAGGGTATAACAAGGGAAGGGCCGGCTGTTTTGCAATCAGTCGGCCCTTTTAGTTTAAGGCTCTTTACTTATAACCGATGAGGATACGGCATCTGGATTCGTAGGTTGGGGTGTCGGAGTCGTAGTTTTTGATGACAACGCGCATGCTTCGGCTGAAGGAGGGCTCAAAGCGGACCACTGCCACGTCCGAGCTGTCGGCATCTTTGGTATATTCTTCGCCGTCGGTTGATTTCAGGTAGATATCGACGTCGTTCACGTCGCTGTCGTCGGACATTCCGATGATGATGTACTCGTTGCCTTTGTAAAATTCCTTGGTGTAGGTGGCGCTCTCTCCCTGAGCGAGGTCGGCATACTGCTCGCTGGCGATTTTGTATCCGTTATTGATTATAAGAGCCTTTGCCTCCCGGTACGCAACCGATCCAACCTGTGCCGAAGCCTGTGCGGAGATGATTATAAGTATCATGATAAAAAACTTTTTCATTGTGCTATAAAATTTAAAGTGTTACTATGATTGAAATTAAGGCTGTCCGTGTTGCTTGTTCTCAGGCTTACGCACATAAAAAAAGCGCGGACAGAACTCAGACTATTTGTTCCATGAGGTTCTCGACTACCTATCTACCAAATATACGAGCAAAGCCCGCGCCTAAGCGCGAGCGTCGTCGCTTTGCTCTCGGTAGATACTGAAATTGTCGAGATTTCATGAAACAAGAACTTAAGCTAAAACGCTTTTTCCACAATGTCTTTAAGTGTGCGTACTATCGCATCTGTATTATCTCATACGCTATCATGTTTTTGTGATGTGAATAATTGCAAAGATATGAAAAGTTTGTCGGAGATATTTCCGAACCCTATTTTAGGCCGTTCGGGCTTCGCCCTCTCTTATCTTCAGCCTTGTTCCTGTCCCCGCAGATCGCATTCAATGGAAAAGCGCATGACTTTTTGCCTGAACTGCCGGTGCGGGAGGCCTACTAAGGTTTATATCTCCCCCACCCTGCCTGCCATGGCTTGAAGCTAAAGTTGAATTTGGCTGCTGCGCCATTCGGACAGGTTTGCGGGATTTACCTATCTTCGCGTTCTCAAATAAATCAATTAATATTATATATATATGTATAGAACGAAAACTTGTGGAGAGCTGCGCTTAAGCAATATGGGCGCTACCGTTACTCTGGCCGGATGGGTGCAACGCTCGCGACGTATGGGGGGCATGACTTTTGTTGATTTGCGCGATCGGTATGGGATTACGCAACTCGTTTTTAATCAGGATAAGGATGCGGATTTGTGCGAGCAGGCCAACAAGCTTGGGCGTGAATTTGTGATACAGGTTACGGGAATCGTGAGCGAACGCTCGAACAAAAATGCGCACATTCCTACCGGCGATATTGAAATAATTGTTGCCGGGATGCAGGTTCTGAACTGCGCCGCCACGCCGCCTTTCACCATAGAAGACGATACGGACGGGGGCGACGACATCAGGATGAAGTACCGCTACCTCGACCTGCGCCGCCATGCCGTTCGCGCTAACCTCGAACTGCGCCACCAAATGACGGCCGAGGTGCGGAATTATCTTGGAGGCAAAAGCTTTATAGAGGTCGAGACGCCTATGCTCATAAGTTCTACGCCTGAAGGGGCCCGTGACTTTGTGGTGCCTTCGCGAATGAATCCCGGACAGTTCTACGCCCTTCCTCAATCGCCGCAAACCTTTAAGCAACTGCTGATGGTGTCGGGCTTCGACCGCTATTTCCAAATCGTGAAGTGCTTTCGCGACGAGGATTTGAGGGCCGACCGCCAGCCGGAGTTCACGCAGATTGACTGCGAGATGAGCTTCGTTGAGCAAGACGACGTTCTCTGCATGTTCGAGGGCATGACCAAACACCTATTCAAGAGCATACGAAACATTGAGCTCACCGAGCCCTTCCCGCGCATGACCTGGGCCGACGCGATGAAATTTTACGGCTCCGACAAGCCCGACATACGCTTCGGAATGAAAATTGCCGAGCTCCCCGCCGAGCTGCTGCGCGGACACGGCTTTGCCCCCTTCAACAGCGCGGCCTACGTGGGCGGAATATGCGCCGAAGGGGCCGCCGCATATACCCGCAAGCAAATCGACGCCCTGACCGACTTCGTAAAGCGCCCGCAGATTGGAGCCAAAGGCCTGATTTACGCCCGTGTGGAGGCCGACGGCAGTCTCAAATCGAGCGTCGACAAATTCTACTCGCCGGATGAGCTGCTTCGAATCAAGTATCTATTTGGGGCCGGCCCGGGCGATCTTATCCTTATTATATACGGCGACGATGCTATGAAAACCCGCAAGCAACTCAGCGAGTTACGGCTTGAAATGGGCGGCCGGCTCGGATTGAGAGACAAAAATTCGTTTGCCTGCCTGTGGGTTGTAGACTTCCCGCTGCTGGAATGGAGCGAGGCCGACGGCCGCTTCTATGCCATGCACCATCCCTTCACTTCGCCCAAGCCGGAGGACGTTCACCTGCTCGACAGCGATCCCGGAGCAGTCAGCGCCAATGCCTACGACATGGTTATCAACGGCGTAGAGGTGGGCGGCGGCTCCATTCGCATCCACGACAGCGAACTCCAGCAGAGGATGTTCCGCCTGCTGGGATTCACGGACGAACAGGCCCTCGCCCGCTTCGGATTCCTCACCAATGCTTTCAGGTACGGCGCCCCTCCGCATGGGGGGATTGCCTACGGATTAGACCGTTGGGTATCGCTTTTTGCCGGCCTCGACTCCATTCGCGATTGCATAGCCTTCCCCAAGAACACTTCCGGGCGAGACGTGATGATAGACGCGCCCTCGACCATAGATGCATCCCAACTCGAGGAGCTGAATCTTTCGATCACCGCAAAATAAGTGCCGGCTGCCATTCGCGAGCTCCGCAAGGAGGAGCTTTGCCTCATGCCCGACCTCATGTACGAAGCCATCTACCTGCCTGAAGGTCTGGCACCTTACCCGCGCGACATCATCAAGCTTCCGGTCATAGACGTTTATATCAGCGACTTCGGCAAGTATCCCACCGACCATTGCCTCCTTGCCGAAGTCGACGGCAGCATAGCCGGCGGCGTATGGACGCGGTTCCTCGCCGGCCAAACAAAAACCTACGAATATGTCGAGGCCGACGCTCCGGAGCTTGTCATCGCTGTTTTCGGCGAATATCGCAATCAGGGCGTCGGCCTTAGCCTAATGAATGCTATGATAAAACTGCTGGGGAAAAAAGGATATGGAACTGTTTGCTTAAGCGTCGACAAATCCAACTATGCCGTTGGCATGTATCGCAAACTCGGTTTCAAAGCGGTCGGCGAAAATGCGATTGACTATGTGATGGAGCTGTCGCTATGATGCGGCTTAGCCCTGATGCTTCAGCACCTTGGCGTCTACGTAAAACACAATCTCCTCCACAATATTGCTGCAATGATCGCCTATGCGTTCCAGCTTGCGTATCAGCAGCATGGTCTTCAGCCCGCAGCGAATCAGGGAAGGATGGTCTGCAAGATATTCCGCAAGAATGTCAATGGAGCGGCGATAGATGTGATCGATCTCGTCGTCCTTCGAGAGTATCCTGCCCGACAGCACGGTGTCTTCCGAATAGAAGGCCGTGAAGCTGTCGGACAGCATGCTGCGCAGTATGCCGAACATGTCCTCGCTGCGTAACTCCTTCATTATGTTCGGCTCAATGGTATTGCAATCGGCGTCTATCACGTGGCGGGCTATGCCCTCGGCGAAATCGCCTATACGCTCCAGCGTCATGCTGATTTTGATGAGCGACAGCACGAGCCGCAGGTCGATCGCCACCGGCGCATAGAGTGCGATATAGTTCTCACAATCACTGTCTATCTTGAGTTCGAAGGCGTCGACGCGCTTTTCCCTGCTGACCACCTCGCGGGCCAGCTCCATGTCGTTGTTGATAAAAGCTTGCTCCGATTTTTCGAGCTGCGACATCACCAGCATCCACATTTGGCTCACCGCATCTTTCAGGGCCTGCAATTCTTTCTCGGTATGTTTCATATATATGTTTTTATCCAAATCTTCCGGTTATATAATTCTGTGTCTCTGCCTTTTCGGGGTTGAGAAACATTTTTTTCGTATCGCTGTACTCAACGAGCTCGCCAAGCATGAAAAAGCCCGTTCGGTCACTCACGCGCGCTGCCTGCTGCATGTTGTGAGTAACGATAACTATGGTATATTCTTGCTTGAGAATATGTATAAGTTCCTCAATTTTAGAGGTAGATATGGGGTCGAGGGCCGATGCCGGCTCGTCCATAAGCAGTATTGAGGGCGAAACGGCCAGCGCACGCGCAATGCAGAGCCTCTGCTGCTGCCCGCCGGAAAGCTCGAAGGCCGACTTCTTGAGTTTGTCCTTCACCTCATCCCAAAGCGCCGCCGATACCAGCGACTCCTCCACACGCTGCCTGATGAAGGCCTTGTCGCGCACGTCATTAACCCGCAATCCGTAGGCAACATTCTCGAATATGGACTTGGGAAAAGGATTGGGCTTTTGGAAAACCATTCCCACCTTTTTACGCAAATCGTCAACCTGCACGGACTTATTGTATATGTTCTCGCCGTCCACTATGCACTCGCCCGTCAAGCTCGTGTTCTCAATAAGGTCGTTCATGCGGTTAAAAAGTCGCAGGAAAGTTGACTTGCCGCATCCGGAGGGGCCAATGAAGGCCGTAACCGTGTGTGGCTCTATCCGTATGCTTACGTTTTTGAGGGCGTGGAAAGAGCCGTAATAAAAGTCGATGTTTCTGGTTTCTATCATAACATTAATCTGTCTTCACTTTGCCTCCGAAATACTTACGCAGCAAGCCCGCAAGCAAATTCATCAGCAAAACTATTAGTATCAGCGTCAGCGCCGTGCCGTAGGCAATAGGGCGAGAGGCCTCAATGTTGGTGCCGCTGGTTGCCACAACATACAAATGATAAGGCAAAGCCATCACCTGGTCGAAAATGCTGTGCGGCAATCGAGGCAGGAAGTAGGCCGCAACCGTAAACAGAATCGGAGCCGTTTCGCCCGAAACCCGTCCAATCGAAAGTATCAGCCCCGTCACAATATTGGGGAAGGCCATAGGCAAAGTTACCCTCACAATCGTCTGGAACTTGCTCGCGCCGAGCGCTAAACTTCCGCTGCGGAACGACTGAGGGATAGCCTTGAGCGCCTCTTCTGTCGTTCGTATGATCAGCGGCAGAATAAGAAGCCCCAGCGTAAAAGATCCGGCAATGATAGAGTCGCCGAAGCCGAATGTATTAACAAACAGAGCCATACCGAACAAGCCGAAGACAATAGAAGGAATGCCTCCCAAGTTGTTTGTCATAACCCTTATAAACTTCACAACAAATCCGTTGCCAGCATACTCGTTCATATATATACCCGACATCAATCCCACCGGAAAGGCGAACACGACGCTGCCCGCAACTAAGCAGAGCGTCCCTACGATAGCAGGCAGGATTCCACCGCCCGTCATGCCGTCGGTAGGCGCCGTCGTCAGAAATTCCCAGCTAATAGTGCCCGCTCCGCGATAAATGATGAAGCCCAGGATCCATAATAATATCCCAACGACCGCCAGGCTTAGGAGCCTGAAAATTGCAAAAGCTATCCGCTGTTTCGTCCGTTTGTTCATAGCTATAATCCCTTATTAACAGGCTGTTTCGAGATAACTTCCGCAGAAATACTAACCACTAATGTGATCAGAAACAGTATGCAGCCCAGCAAAAAAAGCGACTGATAATGCGTTCCACCCGAAGGCGCTTCCCCAAGTTCGGCCGCAATAGTCGCCGGAATTGTACGCACCGATTCGAACATCGATCGAGGCATAACCGCAGCATTTCCCGTAACCATCAGCACGGCCATAGTCTCGCCGATAGCGCGGCCTACACCCAACACCACAGCCGCCATAATCCCCGACGAAGCATACGGAACTATCACTTTATAAATGGTTTGCCAGTGAGTGGCGCCAAGCGCCAGACTCGCCTCGCGCATCGCCTTGGGGGTGGCACGCATGGCATCTTCCGCAATCGTAATGATCGTAGGCAGGGCCATAATAGCCAGGATGAGGCTGCCGGCCAGCGCCGTCTCCCCAACCGGAAGATTCAGAGCCCGTTGTATCAAGGGCACAAGCACCACCAAGCCGAAAAATCCATACACAACCGACGGAATCCCCGCCAGCAGCTCTATGGCCGGTTTAAGTAACTTGCGCATCCTCTCATCCGCAAGCTCCGAGAGGTAAATAGCAACGCCCAGACCCAGCGGCAAGGCTATAAGTATGGCGAAGAAGCTCACCCAAAGCGTCCCCATAATCAGCGGAAGCACACCGAATTGAGCGGCAGGCGTAGCCGTCGGCATCCATTCGATCCCTCCGAAGAAGCTTCGCGGAGAGATGTTCCGTAGCGGCAATATCCGCAGGTCGGCATTATCCTTAGGCACATAAAGTTCGGGCAAAAAGGCAAGTATGTTGGGCTCGGATGCTATCACCTCTCCAAGCTTTTCGGGCAGCAGTTCGTAGTCATTTCCCAGTTCCGATTCATCATAAATTGAAAAGATGTCCTCAAAACGAAAGGGTATTATTTCAGCATCCGCACCACCCAACTCGCTCCAATTCGTATAAGTATAATCGAAGATCTCCTTGATTTGCCGAGAATCGAGCGCACCTACGGGATTCGAAACGTTCACCGCAAGCACATAAGCCTTCTCTACCTCAGAACTCCGGAAGAGCCCCAAGCCTTCTTTAAACAGGAAGATAATGATCAGAATTATTGCAAGGCTCGTCACACCGCCGCTCAAGGTGAACAGTCCCTGCATCAAATGCTCCGTAATTTTTCTAATCCTTTTTCGCATTTTTTATTTAACGGGTATAAAACCGATTTCGCCCACTATCTTCTGTCCTTCCGTCGATAGCACAAAGTCGACGAAAGCCTTAGAGCGGCTTTCCGCCTGCGTTATGTAGTAATAAAGCAGAGGACGGACTATGGGATATGTCCCATCTTTGGCTGAGGCCGCCGACGGCTGCACATGCCCCGCACAGCTCTTGTAGGACACTCCGAGCGCCTTCACATCTTTATTTAAATAGGCCAGACCTACGTATCCTATGCCGCCTCGCGTCTGGCTGATCGACTGGATAATGGCGCCTGTTGCCGGCATGCTCATAATCCCGTTCATGTAGTTGCGATTTCGCAGAACGCTCTCGCGGAAAAATTCGTAGGTGCCTGAAGATGTCTCCCGCGCATAAGGGATAATTTTCAGATTCTCGCCGCCAACATCCTTCCAGTTGGTGATTTTTCCGGTGAAGATAGCCTCAAGTTGCTCCCTGGTCAGGCCCGAAACCTTGTTGGACGGGTGAACAATAACCGCCAGAGCGTCGAAAGCTGCCGTCACCTCCTTTACGGTTTTGCCTCCCTGTTGCAACTTTTGTCTCTCGTCGAACTTAATTTTCCTCGACGACTGCGCTAAATCCGTCGTTCCCTCTATGAGAGCAGCTATGCCGACGCCGCTGCCTCCACCCGTCACCGTTACCGATTCCGAAGGCCTCGCCTTCATAAACATTTCGGCCACTTTTTGAGAAAGCGGCAACATGGTGTCCGAGCCTTTTATCTTCTGGGCCTGAAGGCCTCCAAACACGCCGGCAAGAAAAACCAGCGCCAAAATCATTTTTTTCATCTTCAGTATATATTAATTGGTTTGTCGTTGTAAGCATAGATATATTTTTTTGCCATCATGATAAGGATTCACTGCTTATTTAAAAAGTATATTGCAGCCTAAGAGTGAATACGTTATCCCTACGGTCGGAATCGTATCCGGCAATGTAGGTTGAGCCATTTTCGGAGGCTACGGAAGGAATTTGCGCCGTAGTTTCGTTTTTTACGAGCTCGTAATAAGCTGTAAGCCGGAGAGTTTGATTGATTTTCCACAGCAGTCCGCAGCCAAGGCTGTGCATGGCGACGTCGCCGGCTCCCGTACGGCTACCGTCTGCTCCGATATTGTTGGAGGAAACGTCGGTATTCGGGTCGAAAAAATCGTAGCGCGCGACGGCAGTAAGCGGCACAGGGCCAAGATCTTGCGCGACGGAGATGTATCCTCCGGCAATAGGGCGCAGGTATATTTCTCCCGCCGCGGGAAGAGCGCTGAAACGATAGTCGTAGGCTCCTGCGGCATTGCCCGGATGTTTGCCTGCGACATACTCTAAGCGTATCTGTGTCAGGCCCGCAGCGGTGAATTGTGCGTATTGAAAGTCGGCTCCGAAGTATTGTCGGGGAGCATAGCGCCCTATGCGGTTTGCGTTCTTATCGTGGAGCATGAATTTTCCGTTATCCATCATAAAAATTGAGCTGTCGTTTTGAAAAACTCCGCCAAGATATGCAGATATTCCTCCACCTATGCTTATGCTGTTTCCAAAAGTATGCGAGCCATACAGGTGTGCGACGAAGTCCATTCGTGACACCACTTGCGGCCTTATTCCGTTGCCTGTGAACCATCCGGCGTCGAGGCGCAGAGCTGCAAGTGCCGAGTTTTTAGGCGGTTGCAGCGTCAGCATGAATCCCAAATCGAGCTCATCCGGAAACATTATTTGCGATATGCGCGTTCTTTCGGGAGACTCCCGTCGCGATGAGGAGAGCATGAACTCGTGCCCGAACGGACGATAGAACATGCCGGCTTTCAGCATGTTACGCCCGGATATTGGATCTTTGACCTGCAAATAAATATCCTTAGTTGAGAGACCTTTATCGGTTATGTCGACTTGTGCGACTGCGGATGCGATGCCCTCTTCGTAGACGAATTTCAGTCGTCCGCGGCGTATTGCAAAGCGGCTGTAATCGGTGTTGTGCGATTTTTCGTAGGCGTTCGCTTTTCCGTGCTGCTTGAAACTGATGCCGTCGGCATCGGCTTGAGCGTACTGGTATTGCGCTTGTACATAACCTGTTATCTTAAGCCTCTGCAATATGCGCAGGCTGCTGTCAAGGCTGTCGGCCTTGGTTATCAACTTTTCGAAGGGTGTTGGAACGGATTCCTGTGCCGATGCGGCGAATCCTGCTGTAAGGCAAAGGATTATATGTGCAATAAAGCGGCTTTTTTTGATGATATTCAATGGTAAATTGCATTAATGGGTTAATGCAACAAAGGTAGTTTCGCAAAATTACGCGCCTGTTGCGAAAGTGTTACGAAGCTGTTACGAGAAAAATTTACCGCTTGATGATGCGCCGTAAAATCGTCCAGGCAAAGAGGGTTCCTACGCTCACTCCGAGACAGTTGCAGATAAAATCGAGCGTATCTCCCGTACGATTGTCTGTTAAAAATGCTTGCCCGATTTCAATGATTCCGCTGAAGATGATTGGCGCGACGACGGCCCCTGCTATTCCATATCGCAACGGAAGAGGCTGTATATGCCTGTGGTTGAGGAAAAATTCGGCCCAGAGCACGGCGCTTACTCCGGCGTACATGCAGAAGTGCGCCAGCTTGTCCATACCCTCATGCCATGTGATGGAAGTTGCCGACAATTCGGTGAAAGACAGGGCTATAATAGCAAGCAGGATTGTGATCGAAAAGGGGTATCGGCGCAGGTATCGTAGTATATTGCTCATGGCTCAAGGGTTTAGCATTTTTTTCACGGTTGCCAGGGTTTTGATGAATGTATCTATCTCATCTTTTGTGTTATACAGTGCGAAAGAAGCACGAATTGTGCCGTCGATTCCGAAGGCTTGCATGAGTGGTTGCGCGCAGTGATGGCCGGTTCTGACGGCTATGCCGTAGCTGTCGAGCAGCATGCCGGCGTCGTATGGGTGAATATTGTCGAGGAGAAATGACAAAGTGGCGGCTTTATTTTTGCTTTCGCCTATGATTCTCACTCCGCCGAGGGCTAAGAGCTGCCCGGTGGCGTATCTGAGGAGCTCGGCTTCGTGGGCTGCAATCCGCTCATGTCCAATGCTATTAACATATCTGAGCGCTTCGGCAAATGCGGTGCTGCCTATGAAGTCGGGCGTGCCTGCTTCGAACTTAAAGGGGAGCTCGTTGTAGCTGGTTTTTTCTATGGATACGGACGCAATCATCTCTCCACCGCCCTGATATGGAGGCAGTTGCTCGAGGAGTGTTTCCTTGCCGTAGAGCACTCCCATGCCCGTCGGGCCGTAAATTTTGTGCGATGAAAAGGCATAAAAGTCAACGTCGAGCTCTTGCACGTCGACCTTGATGTGAGGCACTGCCTGCGCTCCGTCGAGCAATACGGGAACATTGTGCGCATGCGCTATCTCTATGATTTCCCGAACGTTATTCACTGTGCCCATCACGTTCGAGACGTGGGCGAGCGATACGAGCCGGGTGCGCTCGGAAAAAAGGCTACGGTAGGCGGCCATGTCGAGTTCGCCTGCGGCGGTTACGGGCACAGCGCGGAGCTTAATCCTCTTGCGCTCAGACTGTAATTGCCACGGCACTATGTTGGAGTGATGCTCCATTACGGAGATAATGACCTCTGCTTCATCGTGAAAAAATGCATCGGTATATGTGGAAGCAAGCAAATTGATGGCTTCGGTTGTGCCTCTTGTAAAAATTATTTCGCATGCCGATCCTGCGTTTATGAACTGCTGCACCTGGCGTCGGGCGTCTTCGTGTGCTTCGGTTGCTGCGCGACTAAGGAAGTGCACCCCGCGATGTATGTTTGCATTTTGCCTGTAATATCCGTCTATTATTTTATCGACCACACACTTTGGCTTCTGCGTAGTGGCTGCATTATCAAAATATATGAGAGGTTTACCGTTAACCGTTTCTGATAATATGGGAAAATGTATGCGCTCTGATTCCATTGCTGTACTTATTTATTGAGCAAATATACACTAAAAAAATGCCGTTCAAAGCCTGGCCATGCAATACAGGCCGAAAAAGTCCGGGGCTGACGCCTGTCTGAAGCAATGTTTGCTGTAAACCTGCAAACTATCCCTGTCAAACAAAAAATATGTCTATCCTTATCGACTATATATGCACAATAACAATGTAACTTCCCTTTTATGAACAGGATATTCCCTGATATAGAAGCAACTTTCCGCCATGAATTCCGGACGTTCCCGATCCCGCGCGGCTACTTAGCCGGAAAATCGGGCTACTTAGCCGGAAAACCCGGCTACTTAGCCGGAAAACCCGGCTACTTAGCCGGAAATCCCGGCTACTTAGCCGGAAAACCCGGCTACTTAGCCGGAAAATGCGGCTACTTAGCCGGAAAATGCGGCTACTTAGCCGGAACCTTAAAAGAATGTTCGGAATACTTTAAGACAGCCCGAAATTCTTATCGGACATAGCCTGAAAAGTTTTGTGACAGTCTGTTTTATGCATTGAAACATAGAAGGTTGAAGCAGGAGCAACGACAGGCATGCGCGGCATATCCTTGCGGTGATAATGCTTTCAAATTGCAAGAGGCTGCAAGCCGGACGAAAAGGCCGGAGTGCAAAAGCGGGCGAAAGCTATACTCAAAAGATTATTCGGCAAAAAAAACACAACATTAAATATGTTGATATGCAATTCGCCCGCTCTCGCTTGCGGATTCTCACTCTATAACGGGAATGAGGTTGCGGTCGCCGAAGGCATTGTCTACTCTTGCAACGTTTATCCAGAACTTGTTGGTGCGCAGCCAATCCAGCGGGTATGCGGCTTTGCTTCGCGAGTAGGAGTGATTCCACTCGTCGGCGGTGATTTCGTACTCGGGATGCGGAGCGTTTTTGAGTACGTTGTCGTCTTTTGGCGCGCGCCCTTCCTCAATTTCGCTGATTTCGCTTCGGATGCATGCGAGGGCTTCTACAAAGCGGTCGAGCTCGGCCTTGCTTTCGCTCTCGGTGGGTTCGACCATGAGTGTGCCGTGAACGGGAAAGGATAGCGTTGGGGCATGATAGCCGAAGTCGATCAGGCGTTTGGCTATGTCGGTTTCGTCGACGCCGGAGCCTTCCTTAAACTTGCGACAGTCGAGTATGAGCTCGTGGGCAACGCGGCCTGTGGCTCCGGTGTATACTATGCCGTAGGCATCTTTCAGCCTGGCGGCAAGGTAGTTGGCGCTGAGTATGGCGATGCGCGAGGCTTGCGTCAGTCCCTCGGCTCCCATCATCCTTATATAAGAATATGTGATGGGGAGGATGCCTGCGCTTCCGTATGGCGCCGCGGCTACGGTGTTTCGTCCGTCGCCGATTGCCGGATGCGAGGGCAGGAATGGGGCCAGATGTGCGGCAACGCAGATGGGCCCTACGCCGGGACCGCCTCCTCCGTGAGGAGATGCAAATGTCTTATGCAGATTGAGATGGCAGACGTCGGCGCCTATTATTCCGGGATGTGTGAGGCCCACTTGGGCGTTCATGTTGGCTCCGTCCATATAAACTTGTCCGCCGAGGGCGTGAACGACGGCGCACATTTCCCGTATGTCTTTTTCGAATACTCCGTGCGTTGAGGGATATGTTATCATGGTGGCTGCCAATGCATTTTTGTGTTCTTCGGCTTTCTGTCGGAAGTCGTCCAAATCAATGTTGCCGTTGTTGTCCGTTCGGACGGTGACGGTTGCATAGCCGCACTGAATTGCGCTGGCCGGATTGGTTCCGTGTGCCGAAGCGGGCAGTAGTACGATGTTGCGATGCCCTTGGCCTATGCTCTCAAGGTATGAGCGTATGACGCGCAGGCCTGCGTATTCGCCTGAAGCGCCGGAGTTTGGCTGAAGGCTGATGGCGTCCAGACCGCTTATTTTTTTGAGGTAATCGGAGAGGTTGTCTATGAGCTCGCGATAGCCTTCTGTTTGATCGGTGGGGGCGTACGGATGTATATTTTGAAATTCCGGGCGGCTGAGGGCGAATAACTCGGAGGCGGCATTGAGCTTCATTGTGCAGGAGCCTAAGGAAATCATTGACTGCGTGAGAGATATGTCCTTACTCCCGAGGCGGGTTATGTATCGCATAAGCTCCGTTTCGGTGTGATACATATTAAATACGTCTTGCCGGAGGAAGGCGCTGCTACGTGCAAATTTCGGCTCGAAACCTGCGATGTTGAGCGGAATCTCGTCACATTCAATGGCATAATCTATCCCGGCCGCTCCGGAAAATATGTAGAGCAGAACCCCAATGTCGGTCAGCCGCGTTGTTTCATCAATGCTGAGGCCTACTTGCCCGGCTTCGAAGTATCGCAAATTCACTCTGCATTCAAGGGCAATCTCCCTCAGCGCTTCTATGGAAACATTTGCGGGCAGCTCCAGCATCAGCGTATCGAAGTAGTTCTTATTGAGTTGTTTGTATCCGAGTTTGGTGAGCTCGGCGGCGAGGAATCCGGCATACGCATGTATGCGTTTTGCAATGTCTCGCAGGCCGTCGGGCCCATGGTATACGGCATAAAAGCCGGCCATGACTGCCAAAAGCGCTTGTGCGGTGCAGATGTTCGAGGTGGCTTTCTCGCGTTTGATATGCTGCTCGCGCGTTTGAAGCGCCAGGCGGTAGGCCTTATGCCCGTAAGCATCCTTGGATACGCCTATTATGCGTCCGGGAAGCGCCCGCTTATATTCCTCCTTCACAGCCATATAGGCTGCCGACGGCCCACCGTAGAACATAGGGATGCCGAACCTCTGCGAGGAGCCGAAAACAACATCTGCCCCCCATTCGCCGGGTGGAGATAAAAGCACAAGCGACATCAAATCCGCTGCTACTCCCACACGCACTCCGGCGGCTGCGGCCCTCCTAACGAAATCGCGGTAATCCTCCACCGAGCCGTTGCCGTCAGGAAACTGAACGATCGCGCCAAAAGTATCAGCCGTGAAATCATAGCTGTTATAGCAGCCGGTCACAATCCTGATGCCCTGAGGGATAGCCCGTGTTTGCAATACGGCCTGCGTGGATGCAAAAACATTGTCGTCAACAAAAAGCGTTGCCGCTCCGGCCTTCACCTGCTCGCGGCTGCGACTGTTATAGAGCATGGCGGCAGCCTCGGCAGCAGCCGTGGCCTCGTCCAGCAAAGAGCAGTTGGATAGCGGCAATCCCGTAAGCTCGCACACAAGCGTCTGGAAGGTGAGCAAAGCTTCGAGCCGTCCCTGCGAAATCTCGGCCTGATAGGGCGTATACGAGGTGTACCAAACAGGATTCTCCAACACATTCCGTTGTATAGGCGCGGGGCATACCGTCCCATACCATCCCATACCTATATAAGAAGTAAAGCATAGATTTTTCGACGCAAGTTCGGCAATATGCAAAGCATATTCCCATTCCGTCATAGGATCCGGCAGATCAAGCGCAGCCTTTAGCCGTATGTCGGCCGGAATAGTTTGCTCAATAAGCTCGTCGATAGACTCAGCTCCGACGGTTTCAAGCATGGCGGGGAGATCCTCCGCCTGTATGCCAAGGTGTCGGGAGGCGAATAAGTTCGTGTTCATATATAATATATCTTAATTGGGTTATAAAAAGGGGTTGTTCAATCGTTCGTCCAGAACATGCGTTGCAGGGCCATGTCCGGGGTAAAGAATAGTTTCATCAGGCAGCGAAAGCACCTTGTCTTTTATAGCTGCAACAAGCACATCATGATTGCCGCCCCATAGGTCCGTACGCCCTATGCTGCCGCTGAATATAGTATCGCCCACAATAGCAAAGCCATCCTTCCTGCTGTAAAAGATAACACTGCCGGGCGAATGACCCGGAACAGGGCGCACCACAATCTCCGAAATGCCGAACTTGATAACTTCATTGCTCAGCAGATAACTCGATATAGGCACCGACCTTATCCTGTCCTGGATTCCAAACAGCTTGGCCTGCTCCTGAGGAGACGGAAGCATTTCCACATCAGCCTTGTGCGCCCTTGGCGACAGCCCGTAGGCACGATCGGCAAAATCATTCCCAAACACATGATCCAGGTGCAGATGAGTACACAGCAAATGCTCAATAGTAAGCTCGCGCTCCTTAACGAACTCCTTCAGCTCCTTCTCCTCCTCCCTGCGAAAACAGCCGCAATCAATCAGAACTGCAGCCCCGGTTTCATCATACAAGATATAAGTGTTTACCGAGAAATAGTTAAACTCAAAAGACTTAACAGAGATCATAATGGTATATATACAATTCTTTTTAAGCAAAAATATGTTTCATTAAAACAAGAAGCCAGATCAATGCCGGAAGCCTTCTTGCGGAACGGCCTCAGCTCATGACTAAGCTCGCCACCCTTAAAGGTAATCAAGCCGTTAGGCAAAGCATTCCGTTGCAGCTCCGCAATGTTCTTCTTCACTAACCGCACCTGCGATTCAACAGGCATAACCGCCCGGCTCACAACAAAATCATAGCGGCCCTTCTCATCCTCAACGCGGCAGTGCGCAAGGCTCACATTCTTCAGCCCTATACTCGAAGCTACCTCCGTTGCCACCCGGATCTTCTTGCCCGTACCGTCGATGAGCCTGAAGCTGACCTCCGGGAAGTAAATCGCAAGAGGAATACCCGGAAAGCCGCCGCCGGTACCCATGTCCATCACCGAGGTGCCGTCTCTGAACCGAATCAGCTTCACAACCCCAAGCGAGTGCAAAACATGGTGAAGATAAAGGTTATCAATATCCTGCCGCGAGATAACATTAATCCTCTCATTCCAGTAAATATAAAGATCATTAAGGGCGGCAAGCTGCTCCCTTTGCTGCTCGCTAAGCTCGGGGAAATAAGCAAAAAGAACCGACAGTTGCGGATGAATCATTGTTCAAAAAAGAGCCTCAAGCATGCTGTCCGGACGCAGCAGCGCCCTCAGCTCCGCAAACGACACAGGCACCGCAATAAGTCCGGCAGCATAAGGAGCAATCTCATATTCATTAAAATAATAAATGATCCCCTTATCATTAATCTCGAAATTATTGTTCGGGGAGATTTCATCCACGCTGAAGAAGCCTATTTCCTCCAGCTCCTTGGCATCGCTCAGCTTATTATCCTTCACGAGCCGAGCCACAAGTATAGCGGCCATCCTGGCCTCAAAGCCGTCAACAAAAACATCCTTCTCTTCTATCTTTTTTCCCGACAAAAGGTCGACATTGCAGCAAATGTAACTGTGCGAACCATGAGCGCCGCCCGAATAATTCTCGACGCTAACGGCAAAACTCAGTATGGAAGCATTGTCGAACTTCACCGCGTTTTCCTTCATTTCATAGTAAGAATAAGCCGTTTGGGAAACCTCGTCGAACAAATCATCGTCATGCTCCGCATGCTCGGCATCCGGCAACCTTTCGCTCTCTTCCTTAAACAAATTCTCCTGTTCCTTATAAAACAAAAGATATTGCTCTTTATATTTCCCGGCCGCCTCATCCGGAGACAGGCCGGCATAGTTCTCGCCGAAGAATTCCGTTACAAACAGTGCCTGAAGCTTTTCGAGCAATTCGGGATTGAGCCCCGAAGCCGGATAGAGGAAAGATACCTTAAGTTCGCTGCTGGGATTATCGGTATTGTCGAAGAAATGAGCGAAATGGCTCAACAGTATTGACTTATATTCAATATCGCTCTTAGCCGTACCTGCTGCCTTAGGCTTACAGCCCGACAGACATATTAAACTTATGATCAATAGAATATAAATGCTTTTAAACTTTATGTTTTCCATATCTTTTGTACTTGAAATTAATGGCGCAAAGATATTAATAATATTGTCGTTGCTTCAAATTGTTGATAACTCGTGGCAAGGCTGTAATGGCCGGGGTGCTTGATGTAGTGATGTTGATAATTTATTTGTGGCCTGTTTGCGGCTTAAACTTGCGCTGATTACGCAGCTTGTGTCGCCCGGTTTTGTTGTTCTTTTGCGGCTTATTTTGCCTGAGTATTTCCGTGGTAACGATTTCTTTTTCATCTATGAAGAAAAGAATACTTTTGCGCTGTTTATTTAATCTCTAAACTTTATTAAGAATATGAATATGAACAGTGAGAATAGTGCTATTATACCGGGGGCGAATTTTGAGCAATTATTTATGCCCGTTACTCCCGAAAATATCAGTGAGAACGTGTTTTCTTTGGCCGGTAAGATTTTCCCGGTTATTACTGCGGGTTGTGTGGATAACTGCAATGCTATGACGGCGAGCGGGGGTGGCTATGGTGTTCTGTTCAAGAGGCCTGCTACGTGGTGCATTTTGCAGTCTACTCGTTATACGCTTGAGATGATGTTGAAATTCGGGTCTTATACTTTGTCTTATTTCGGGGAGGAATACAGGGATGATGTGTTGTTTCTGGGTAGCAAGTCGGGGAGGGATAGCGAGAAGATGAGTGAGGTTAATCTGAGTGTGATTGAGACTCCTTTGGGGAATGTTGCTTTCAGGGAGGCTTTCCTGGTTATTGAGTGTAAACTTGTTCAGGTTACGACGGTTCATGAGGCTGATTTTTATTCCGAGGAGGCGATTAATTATATTGGTAAGGTTTATAAAGATCCGGATGAATATCGCAAATATGTGTTTGGGGAAATCAGGGCTGTATGGGAGAAAAGGGGCGGGTGATTTGCGGGCATAGCTCTTCCTCCCGGGCTTTTATGGCCTATGGATTCGGGATTGTTTGCTTACCTTTGTGTCATTATGAAGCAAAATTTGTATACGACACGGGAAAAATCTTCTATTCTTTTAATTTATACGGGTGGTACTATCGGTATGATGGAAAACCCTGATACGGGTGGGCTGGAGCCGTTTGATTTCGCTCATCTTGAGGTTCATGTGCCGGAGCTGAAAAGGCTTGGTCACAGGGTGGATACTTATGGCTTTGAGCCTCCTGTCGATTCGTCTGAGATGGGCCCTGAGGGTTGGCAGCGTATCGTTGAGGTTATTGCGTCGGGCTATTCGGAGTATGATGGTTTTGTGGTGCTGCATGGTACGGATACTATGTCTTTTACGGCCTCGGCGCTTAGTTTTATGCTCGAAAATCTTGGTAAGCCTGTAATTTTTACGGGTTCTCAGTTGCCTATCGGTATGTTGCGTACGGATGGTAAGGAGAATCTGATTACTGCGATTGAGATTGCTGCTGCCAAGGAAAACGGGCTGGCTGTTGTTCCGGAGGTCTGTGTGTTTTTTGAGAACACTTTGCTGCGCGGCAATCGTACCCGTAAGATTAATACGGATAATTTTAATGCTTTCCGATCCTTTAATTACCCTGCGCTTGCCTATGCGGGCGTTAATATCAAATACGATCGCGAGCATATTTACAGGCAGGCTCTTCCCAAGCCTTTGCGGGCGCATTATTCGCTTGATTGTAATATTGCTATTCTTAAGCTTTTCCCCGGGATGTCGGATCGGGTGATTGGTTCGATTTTGAATATTGTGGGCTTGAGGGGAGTTGTTCTTGAGACGTTCGGCAGTGGTAATGCTCCTCTGACGGCCTGGTTTGTTGATATGCTGAGGGCTGCTGTCGATCGTGGGATTGTGATTGTCAATGTTACGCAGTGTGTTGGCGGCTCGGTGGAGATGTTTCGTTACAGGACGGGGCAGCAGCTGCTGGATGCGGGGCTTGTGAGCGGTTTTGATATTACGACGGAGAGTGCTGTTACGAAGCTTATGTTTTTGTTTGGCCAGGGGATGGGGCCTGAGGAGGTTAAGGCGCACATGGGTTGCTCGCTCATTGGTGAAACTACTATTATTAGTTGAGCTGTGATGGAGCTTGTGTTTTTGAGTCTGAGAAGCGGTAGCCTTGGCAATTGTTATATTCTGGGTACGGAGGAGTATGGTATTATGATCGATGCCGGTCTTTGTGTGCGTGATGTTAAACAAATCATGCGGGAGTATGGCATGCTGTTTCCGGATTACATCAGGGCCGTTGTTATCACTCATGAGCATATCGATCATATAAAGGCTTCGGGGATTTTTGCGGATAAGATTGGTATCCCGGTGTATGCTACGCGGGAGGTTCATGCCGGCATTAAGAATAATCACCGCATCAGGTTGCTGCCTCCCGATAAGTGTGTGGTGATTGAGAAGGAGGTTCCGTTTATGCTGGGTGATTTTCGTTTGACGGCTTTCGAGGTTCCTCATGACAGTGCTGATAATGTCGGTTATTTTATTGAGGGCTTCGATCATTGCTTTACGTTTGTTACGGATATTGGGCACATTACTCCGACGGTTAGCGAATATGCTTGCCGTGCTCACCATCTTATTCTGGAGGCCAACTATCATGAGGGGATGCTGGAGGATGGGATTTATCCTGCTCGATTGAAGAAGCGTATTGCGGGCAATAACGGTCACTTGAGCAACCAGGCTGCCGCGGAGTTTCTGGCGCTCAATTACAGGCCTCACCTGAAGGACATCTGGCTCTGCCATCTTAGCGGCGATAATAATCATCCGGAGCTGGCTCGTAAAACTGTCGGCGAGCGTATGCTGGCGAATGGCATCCGTGTGAACAGGGACGTTTCGCTGCATGTTCTCAACAGGGCTACTCCTACGGGCGCATGGAGGTGGAAGGCGGAGCGCAGTGATGCTGCGCCCGGCCCGGACAGTGACGATTAGGCGGAGCTATCGTACGGCAAATGTCTGTCGGTGATGTGGTGTCTTGCCGTAGACTTTGATTGCATGCCGGTGTTCGCTGGTTGGGTAGCCTTTGTTTTTTTCCCATTGGTATTGCGGGTATTCCCGGCTTAGCTGTTCCATGTGTTCGTCGCGGTGGGTTTTTGCCAGTATTGATGCGGCGGCTATGCTCATGTAGAGTGCGTCGCCGCTGACTATGGTTGTGTGTTCTATGCCCGGATATGGGATGAAGCTGTTTCCGTCTATGAGTAAATGTTCGGGCCGAACCTTGAGCATGTCTATGGCGCGGTGCATAGCGAGCAGTGATGCCCGTAGGATGTTTATCGCGTCGATTTCGGCTCCTGTGGCCGATGCTACGGCCCATGCTGTTGCGTCTTTTTCTATGAGCAGGCGCAATGCGGCTCGCTTGGCCGGTCGCAGTCGTTTGCTGTCGTTTAGTCCTTCGCATTTGAAGTCGGGCGGAAGTATTACTGCTGCTGCGAATACTGGCCCTGCAAGGCATCCCCGTCCGGCTTCGTCGCATCCGGCTTCTATGAGGTTTGGGGTGAAATAGGGTTTGAGATGTGCCGATGTGTTGCAGATCATAATGTGTTGTTGATTATATTAGAGTTAAACTTAGATTTAGATTTGAATGATTGTGGAATGGGCAGGGAAAAGAGATCTTATCTTTGCCGCTAAAAAATATAGTTGATGAATCCGAACAAAATAATAGCTGAATACTATCCTGAGGGCTCGAAGGCCCGTAAAATACTTGTCAGGCATGGCGAGGATGTTGCCGGAAAAGCCTTGCAAATTGCTGCTCTCCATCCGGAAATGCTGCTCGACTTGCGGTTTATTGAAGAGGCGGCTATGCTGCACGACATAGGGATCTTCCTGTGTAATGAGCCCGAATTTCATTGCTTCGGCGCGGCCGAATACATTTGCCACGGCTATCTTGGCGCCGATTTGCTTCGCGGCAAAGGTCTTCATCGCCACGCACTTGTTTGCGAGCGCCACACCGGAGCCGGCATTACTATCGACGAGATTGTACTGCGCAACTTGCCTTTGCCGTTTCGCAACATGCTGCCTCTTTCGCTTGAGGAAAAAATCATTTGCTACGCTGATAAATTTTTCAGTAAAACCAAGCCCGGCAAGGAAAAAGCCTTGGAGAAGGTGCTCAAGAGCCTCTCAAAGCATGGTCGGGATACGTTAGAGCGGTTCATGCAGATGCACTATCTTTTTTACGGCGAACGCTTGGATTATATGGAATGAGGGGGGTCAGCTCCTCCGTTTTGCCATTATGATAATGAAGGCCTGCGGGAGGATGAGCCAAAAGCCCGAAAGGGGATCGACGATGCATCCGGCAACCGACATTATCAGCAAGCCGTAGCCGAGCCACAGGGGAGCTGCTTCCCCCACCCTCTTTATATATTCGTGAACCATTAGTCCGAGAAGCATGCAGAATATACCACACACGAGGAACCATACTGCCAGGCCGCGCCCAAAACTCTCGCCCACTCCGTTCCACAAACCGTCTTGAACAATGGCCATCAGAAATTCTCCGCCGAGCATGATTGCGACAATTGTGTGGACTATGCCCGTTGTCAGCAACAGTATGCCGCTGAGTTGCCACCATTTTGTTAATTTCTTTTTATTCATCTTCATTTGAATGATATTATAATGCGTGCAAATAAAAAAAGAAAAAACAAGGGCAGCAATAAGGGCTCAAGGCAGGGCTGAAGGAATTTTCGCCTTGCTGCTATTGATTGCACCCTCACTTTTCAGGGAGAAGAGCTGACAAAACGGCACACATCGCCTCGTTCACATATCTTCACACTAAACAGATTTATACACTTTCCTTAATTTATATTATATCAGAGCGCAATCTCTTATGCTTTCGGATGTTAAAACTAAGCGTCAGTCCCATTGCAGGGCCCGTAGGTGAGGAAAAATAGACAAAAAAAACGCGGCACATAGCCAAATCGGTTTAACCGAAGCTCCCCGCTGTCAGCACGGAGCTTCGGTTAAAGCAAATATTAACAATTGCAGCTGCGTTCGTTAATATTTATTTTAACCGAAGGGCCTCGACGGCGGCGGGAAGGATATTTTTTTTTACCGAAGCTTCCCGCTGACAGCACGGAGCTTCGGTAAAAACAAGTATTAACAATTCCAGCTGCGGCGTTAATACTTTTTTCAACCGAAGCTCCGTGCCGGCTGCGGGACGCTTAATATATTCCGATTTTCTTTCAAATTCTCAGCGGGAAACTTCGGTTAAATTCAGGAGCTGTCATTTTGTCAGCAGGACGAATAGTTCTTCAGGCTACGGGATAGAAATGCTATGCCTTGCGTGTTTGCCTTGCAGCATCATTTTTTGACCTTGCTCAACGTATATTGTGAGTAACGACAGGCTCCGGAGCCGCTTTTCAAGCCATCTTTAGCCAAAAGACAGGAATTTGAATGCCCGGATTGCATCTGCTTACATATATATATATAGCCATAAACAGAATTGAAACATTTTAATATCTTTGCCCTATTCCAAACTTTTAAAAACAATATAGCGATATGAAAAGAAGAGATTTTTTGACCAACACGGCGCTCATAGGCGCAGGACTGCCTCTCGGCGTGGCTCCGGTATTAACATCATGCAGCGGCGGCGCGGCCGGAACTACCGAAGCCGCACGCAGCTTCAGCCCCGAAGAATTAGGCATGTATTCATTTGTTGAGGTTGCTCCCGACGGCAAACCGCTGAAGGCCGCCCTCGTGGGATGCGGCGACCGCGGAACGGGAGCTGCTACACAATTCCTGAAATCGGGGCCCAACGTATCTATCATTGCACTTGCAGACATTTTTCCCGACAGGCAAGCAACTTGCCGGCAAGTGTTGAAAGATAAATTCAACAATGAAGTACCCGATGCCAATTGCTTCCTCGGATTCGAGGCCTACAAACAGGTGCTGGCAATGCCCGAAATCGACGTCGTACTCCTCTGCACCCCAACCCACTTCCGCCCCGAGCAGTTCAAGGCAGCCGTTGAAGCCGGCAAGCATATCTTCATGGAGAAGCCCTGCGCTGTTGACCCCACCGGCATCCGTACCGTAATCGCCGCAGCAAAAGATGCATCCTCCAAAGGACTTACGGTCATTACCGGAAACCAGCGCCGCCACTCGCGCGCATACTGGGAAGCCTACGTGCAGGTCAGGAACGGGCTGATTGGCGACGTACTTTCGGGCTCGGCGCACTGGGATCAGGGCGCATGGTGGAACAAACGCAAGCGGCCGGAATGGAGCGACATGGAATACTGCATCCGCAACTGGTTTAACATCAAGTGGCTGAGCGGCGACCATATTCTCGACCAGGCCATTCACAACATCGACATCGTTACCTGGTTCATGGGCATGCGACCCATCAGTGCGGTTGGCTTCGGCGGACGCGCTCAGCGACTTACCGGCGACATCTTCGACTTCTTCAGCGTTGATTACTACTATGAAAACAATCATAAGATGCTAACCACAGCCCGCCAAATCGACGGATGCGACGGCAATGTTTCCGAACAGGTTTACGGCACAAAAGGCATGTTCACCACCCGCAGAGTAGGCGAACGCGAAGGCTCCCGCATAGAAGATTACAACGGTAACGTCCTCTGGGCCTACGATTATAAGGGCAAGCCCGAAAAAAATCACTACGACCAGGAGCACATCCACCTTGTTGAATCCATACGCCTCGACAAGAAAATCAATCAGGCCGAAGATCTTGCATATTCCACCCTCGTAGCCATACAGGGCCGCGAAGCCGCCTACTCCGGCAAAGCCGTCACATGGGACGAAATCATGAGTTCCAACCTGCGCTACGGCCCGGAAACATACGCACTTGGCCCCATTCCGGATTACAAAGAAGGAGTGGCCCCGCTCCCCGGCAAAGCTCCGGATGCCCCGGTGATGTAATCATTTTCAGCAATATAAAACTCAAGCCTCCGGCGTCGGATAAAACATCCGGCGCCATTTTTTTTATCCGCAAGCAGAAACCGTAGATTGGCAGGGGTTCGCCCGGCTACATTCTTATTCTTTTAGATTATATTTGCGCCGGATGTAATATACTATTTAAAATTTATAAACATTATCTTTTATGAAACGTCGTGATTTTTTGAAGACCAGCGTAGTTGCCGGAGCAGCCTTCGGCATGAGTTTGAACGGAATTGAGGCTTCGGTGCCCGCGGTGCATGCAGCTCCCGATTTGGTGGCGGTGATGGGAGGCGAACCCGAAGCCATGTTGCTTAAAGCCTTGGATGCGATGGGCGGAATAGGCTCGTTCGTGAAGAAGGGTCAGAAGATTGTTATCAAGCCGAACATAGGATGGGATCGCGCTCCGGAGCGGGCGGCCAACACTAATCCGGAGCTCATAGGCGCCCTGATAAGGCAATGCCTGTCGGCCGGCGCATCTAAGGTGACAGTTTTCGACCACACCTGCGACGACTGGCAGAAGTGCTACAAGTCCAGCGGCATAGAGGCGGTGGTTAAGGCTGCCGGCGGAGCCATCCTGCCCGGAAATAACGAGAGCTACTACAAGGAGGTGAAGCTGCCGGGCGGTACAAAGCTGAAGAGCGTGAAAATACATGAGGCTCTCATCGAGGCCGACGCCTGGATTAACGTTCCCATACTGAAGCATCACGGCGGAGCCAAGCTGTCGTGCGCAATGAAGAATTACATGGGAATCGTTTGGGACAGGCAGATATTCCACTCCGGAGACCTCCAGCAGTACATAGCCGACATCTGCACCTGGGATAAGAAGCCCGTCCTGAACATCATAGACGCATACAGGATGATGGCCAAGAACGGGCCTCAGGGCCGAAGCATAGCCGACGTGCAAACGCCCAAGCAACTGCTGGCGTCGCGAAACATTGTTGCGCTCGACACCGCTGCCCTGGCTGTCTTCAACCAGTTCGCTCCGCAGAAGTTAGACATGGCCGCCGTTGGTCACATAGGCCATGGAGCCTCTCTGAAACTCGGCTCAACGGAACTCTCGAAGTTGAATATAGAAAGGATAAAGATGTGAGGCCCCGACGCCACCCTTTGGTTCGGAACAAATTCCATTTTATTCAATGAAGAGAAAAGCATTTAATGTACTGAAAGGATTGCGGGTGTTGCTCGCAATTCTCTTTTTCGCCCCCCTTCTTTTGTACTTTACAGACTTCAGCGGTAACCTCCCTGAGCCGCGCGGGATGCTGTTTCAGATAGTTCCCGCCCTGCTGCTGCCTGCCTTGTGGGTGATACTGTTCAATGTTGTTCTGGCGGTTGCGTTCGGGCGTATATACTGCTCGGTGATATGCCCGGCGGGCGTGTTGCAGGACGTCATCAACCGTTTGTACTGCATCGGTAAAACAAAGAAGAAGGGGAAGATGCGCTTCAGCTATCATCCGCCCGTCGATAAGCTCAGATACGGCCTTGCCGGTCTGACGCTGATTGCCGGCGGGCTTGGCTTCACCACTTTGCTCGCACTGCTCGACCCGTACAGCAACTTCGGCCGTATAGCAGCCAACCTGTTCCGCCCGCTTGTGATGTGGGCCAATAACGGCGCCTCTCACGTTCTGGAGTCAATGGATAACTATTCGCTCTATCAGGTGAGCGTCAAGACGGCCACCGTGGCGGGTGTTACAGGCGGAGCGATAGCGCTTGGGCTGTTCGTTGGTCTGACCGTATGGCGGGGCCGGCTGTTTTGCAACACGCTCTGCCCTGTGGGCGCCGTGCTGAGCCTGCTGTCGAAGTTCTCTCTGTTCAGGATAAGCTTCGACCCCGCGCTGTGCAATAGCTGCGGAAGCTGCGAGCGCAGCTGCAAGGCGGAGGCTGTCGACAGCAAGGCTATGACGGTGGATGCATCCCGCTGCGTGACTTGCTTCAACTGCACCTCCACCTGCCCTAAGCAGGGCCTCAAATACAGGTTCGCTCCGGTATTCGGGAAAAAGGGAGGGTCTGAAACCGATGAGGTGAAGCCGACGGCTACCCTCGGCTCGCGCAGGCAGTTCATCAGCACCGGCGTGACCGTCGCAGCCTCTATTCCTATGATAGCCGCTATGGCTCAGCATGAGGAGACTGTCGTCAATGCCGACCCGGCGCTCGACAATATAGATTACGACGATCTTGAGCCTGTGACGCCTCCGGGCTCCGGCAGCCTGAAAGCCTTCAGGGATAAGTGCACCGGATGCCACATCTGCGTGGTGCGATGCCCGACGCAGGTGCTCCGCCCGGCCGGCTTTGAGTTTGGGCTCGACTATCTGCTGCGCCCGCACTGCGCCTTTGTGAGCAGCTACTGCAACTACGACTGCATGGTTTGCAGCGAGGTTTGCCCGTCGGGTGCAATAAGCCTGGCGTCGGTGGAGGACAAGCATACGACGCAGGTGGGCGTCGCTACCTTCAACAAGAACCGCTGCGTGGTCAACACTAACGGCACTGATTGCGGCGCCTGCGCCGAACATTGCCCTACGACCGCCGTCCACATGGTTCCCTACACCGGCACCTTGACGATTCCTCAGGTTGAGCCGGAGCTCTGCATAGGTTGCGGCGGATGCGAGTCGATTTGCCCGGTCAGGCCTCTGCGCGCCATTGTTGTAGTGTCGAACGCCAGCCATCAGCGCATCGAGCCTCTGAAGGAGGAAGAAGCGGAGCAGATTGAGGCCGAAGAGTTCGCTTTCTGAGGCCGGGCCTCCCTGAGTGCAGGCACAGGCTCCTACACATTATATTATATATAGAATCGCATAGTTTCCCTGTAATTTGTAACATTAAAAAAATATCCATGAAAAAGTTTTTATCAGCAATTATGTTAGTGTCGGCCATGCTGGGTGTGAGCGCCCAGGATTTCAGGCTCGACGAGAAAGCAGGCTACTTCCGCAACCAGGGCGTTGACGTGATGGCCTTCGACGACATTTATCCCGAAGGGCACCAGAGCGGACTGAGCCTGATCATGCACGGCAACCGCCTGGCAACAAACGGCGACGTCCGCTTCGAACAGACTCCCGGACAGTGGCAGCCGGTGCCCAAGCAACGCTCGCGGAAGCTCGACGCTGCCGGCAACAGCATCACAACCACTTTGAGCTTCCCCGACACCTCGCGTCACCTCGCCGGCTTCAATCCTATGATCTACCCGGATTTCGTGTTCGGATATACGGTGAGTGTAAAGGGCGAAGGCGATGCCGTAATCGTCAGCGTCGATCTTGATCGGCCCATACCTCAGTCGCTTGCCGGCAAGATAGGTTTCAACCTTGAGCTCTTCCCCGGCGCGCTGTTCGGCAAGCCGTGGATGATGGACCGGGCCTCCGGCATCTTCCCCCGCCAGCCTAACGGCCCCACGCTGACGCTTGCGGAGAATTATCCTCTGGCCGGCAACTTCAATCCCGCGCCCAAGACTAACAAAGAGCATCTGAGCGGCTACCATCGCGGCTACAACCCAATACTTGCGGATGATATTATCGCCGAGCCCTACGCTGTGGGCAAACGCTTTGTGCTCTGCCCGGACGATAATCTTAACCGCATAGTAATAGAGTCGGAAACCTCGGAACTGAAGCTCTTCGACGGACGCATGAACCATAACAACGGCTGGTTCGTTCTGCGCAGCGACATAGCCGTAGGCGCCACCAAGGGAGCCGTGCGATGGATCATCAGGCCGAGCGTAGTGCCGGACTGGAAGTACAGCCCGGTGATACAGACGTCGCAGGTAGGCTACCATCCCCGGCAGCCTAAGGTGGCTATCATTGAGCTCGACAAGCGCGAGCAGAGCCGTGCCATCCCCTCGCTCTACCGCATTACGGAGCAGGGCGAGACGGAAGTCTTTGCGGATGCCGGCCGGGAGTGGGGACAGTTTCTGCGGTACAACTACATCAAGTTCGACTTCAGCGGAGTGGGCGCCGAGGGATTGTACAGGGTGCGCTACGGCGATGCGGCTTCGTCCATCTTCCGAATCTCCCGCGACGTGTACGACAGGGGCGTATGGCAGCCTGTGCTCGAGTACTTCCTGCCGGTGCAGATGTGTCACATGCGCGTGAACGAGAAGTACAGGGTCTGGCATGACCTCTGCCACGACGACGATGCTCTGATGGCGCCGACGGACTGCAATCACATAGACGGCTACGTGCAGGGCCCGTCTACGCTCACCAAATACAAGTCGGGCGATCAGGTTCCGGGGCTGAACGTTGGCGGATGGCATGATGCGGGCGACTTCGATCTGCGGGTTGAGTCGCAGGCCGGCGAGACCTACATCCTGACGCTTGCATACGAGGCCTTCAAGGTGGATTACGACGCTACGACCGTCGACCAGAGCAAGAAGCTTGTGGAGATTCACCAGCCCGACGGCCGAAACGATATCCTCCAGCAGATTGAGCACGGGGCGCTGTCGGTGGTAGGTGCATGGAACAGTCTCGGACGGCTCTATCGCGGAATCATCTGCAACGACCTCCGGCAGTACGTCCTGCTGGGCGACGCCGGAGCTATGACCGACGGCATCACCGGCAACTCGGACGACAGATGGGTATTCACCGAGAACAATCCCTACCGAGAGCTGACCACTGCTGCCGAGCTTGCCGCCGCCGCCCGTGCGCTTAAGGGATTCAACGATCAGTTGGCTGCGCAATCGCTGTCGGCCGCAACCTCTATCTACAATACAACCCAAGGGGAAGGCCGGGCGAGGAGCGCTAAGATACATGCCGCCGCAGAGCTCTTCCTCACAACCGGCAGCAAGGCCTACAAAGACTACATCACTTCCGAGTCTGCTTTCATTGCCGAGAATATTGCTCGCACCGGATGGTTCCTGGCTCGCGCCGAGAAGGCTATGAAGGACGCCGGCTTCAGCAAGAGCTTCCGTGCGGCTCTCGTCAAATACAAAGACGCGCTCGACAAGCAGAGCGGCGAAACGCCATACGGGATACCCTATCGGCCTCATATATGGGGCGCCGGATGGGATATTCAGCGCATCGGATACGAATACTACTTCCTGCACAGCGCCTATCCGGATGTTTTCGGGCCCGATATGGTATATGATGCGCTGAACTTCATACTCGGATGTCATCCGGGCTCCAACACTGCATCGTTTGCATCGGGCATAGGAACCAAATCGGCCATACCGGGCTACGGGCTTAACCGTGCCGACTGGTCGTACATCCCCGGCGGAGTGGTATCGGGTACGGCCCTGATACGGCCCGACTTCCCTGAGCTGCTCGAGTTCCCGTACCTGTGGCAGCAGGTGGAGTACGTGCTCGGCGGAGGCTCGTCGCACTACATGTTCTTAGTTCTTGCAGCACAAGATATTTCCAAACAATTCAAATAGATTAATACCATGAAACGTTCTCTTACGATTATCATTGCAGCGCTGATCTGCTTAGGCTTGCAGCGCACGGAAGCCGCTCGGTACGACGGCTTCAAAGTATCTGTTTATACCCGCGCCTACGAGGTAGAGAAGATGAAAGACCTGCACTGGCTGGACTCCACCTGGAATATTATAGCGAGCCAGGTAAGGGTTGATAAGATATACCTCGAAACGCATCGCGACCTCCTCATTGTGCCCGACGCTACGCTGGAGCAGGCCAAGAAGTTCTTCCGCGACAGAGGCATTGAGGTAGGCGGAGGCATTACCTATACGATCAACGAGGCTAACAGCTTCGAGACCTTCTGCTACTCCAATCCGGAGCACCGCAAGACGGTGCAGGAGATAGCCGAGCATACGGCTAAGCACTTCGACGACTTTATACTGGACGACTTCTTCTTCACAAGCTGCAAGTCGGACATAGAGATTAAAGCCAAGGGCGCACGAAGCTGGACGCAGTATCGCATAGACCTCATGACCGAGGCCGGGCAGAACCTTATAATCAAGCCGGCCAGAAAGGTTAATCCCAAGGTTAAGATTATCATCAAGTACCCCAACTGGTACGACCATTTCCAGGGCCTCGGCTTCAATCTCGACAGCGGCCCGCAGATATTCGACGCCGTATGGAGCGGCACCGAAACGCGCGACCCCTCGACGGCACAGCACCTCCAGAATTACCTCAGCTATAACATCGTCCGATACTTCGACAACCTGCGACCCGGGCATAACCTCGGAGGATGGGTGGACAGCGGAGGCTCCAACATGGGCATGGACAGATACGCCGAACAGCTTTGGCTCACCTTCTTCGCCAAGGCGCCGGAGATTGCCCTCTTTGCATATAATCAGCTCATAGGAGTGAGGCTCAACCCCGACGCGCATCGCACGCCGTGGCAGGGGCAGGGCACAAGCTTCGACTACGACGAGATGATGCGGCCGGCCAACCTCAACGGCCAAAGCGTCGTGCCCACAACCATAGCTCGCGTGGCGGGATATACCTTCGAGAAGATCAACGCCTTCATCTCAAAGCTCGGCAAGCCTGTCGGTATCAAGTCCTACAAGCCCTTCCACGCTCTGGGCGACGACTTCCTGCAGAACTACCTCGGCATGATTGGGCTGCCTATGGACATGTACTCGCAGTTTCCCACCGACCAAAAGGTAGTGCTACTCACCGAGCAGGCCAAGTATGACCCCAGCATCATCACCAAGATGAAAGAGCAGCTCGCAAAGGGCAACGATGTAGTGATAACAAGCGGATTGCTGCAAGCCATACCCGACAAAATAGCCGACATTGCCGAGCTGCGCGCAGGCTACCAGAAGGCTTTGGTGAACGACTTCGGCACGGCAGGCAAGAGCGACAAAGATATTCTTATCACCCAGGTGTTATACCAAACCAACGATGCATGGGACATACTTAGCGCCGGACGCCCGCTCACCCGCGGCGTAAGCGGATACCCCATGCTGCTGCGGGCGCCATATTCCAAGGGCAACCTCTACGTGATGACCATCCCCGACGACTTCGGCAACCTGTACGACCTGCCCGCCGGCGTGCTCAACATGTTCCGCATGATACTCAGCAAAGACCTTGACCTTCGGATAGATGCACCGGCCAAGGTGGGCCTCTTCCTGTACGACAACGGCACATTCATCGTAGAGTCGTTCCTCGACGAGCCCGTCACCATCAAGGTCAACGCCCGCGAAGGCGTCAGCTCTATAACCGACATCCTCAGCGGGGCGGTGATAGAGAAGCTACCCGACGCAGCTCCGCAGCAATTCCGCCGCTTCCGTGCCGACGACAAGAACAATGCCTTCCGCGTGACCCTTCCGCCACACTCCTACCGCGTTTTCAAGTATTGAATGATAAGAGAAAAAATTCGGGTCGGAGCCGAACGCCCATTCGGTGGATCGCCGAACGAGCATTCGGTGGATCGCCGAACGCCCATTCGGTGGATCGCCGAATGGGCAGTCGGGTCACAGCCGACCGAGCATTTGGGTCACTCTCAAATGGGCATTCGGGTCACTCTCAAATGGGCATTATGCGATCGCAGAGTAGCCATTATGCGATCGCAGAGCGGCCATTATTGAGATCGTTTAATGTACATTAAAGGGATCGTTTAATTACCATTAAAGGGATCGCATAATGTACATTAAAGGGATCGCATAATGTACATTAAAGGGATCGCATAATGTACATTAAAGGGATCGCATAATGGGCATTAAACGGATCGCATAATCCCCACCCGGTATTTCATCACTAAGGATTTATAATTTATAAGTATATAAAACATGGATAATAAGAATTTTAGCAGACGAGGTTTTATAAAAGGGACGGGAGCCATGGCCCTTAGCGCCGGCCTGGCATCGCCCTTCACCTCCTGTCGCGTACCCTCCCAAGGCGAAGCAAAGCCTGCGGCCGACGAAGGTCCGCTGCTGCAAATAGGCGAGGACATTGCCCTTGCCAACACCGAGTACGGCCGCGTGAAAGGCTTTGTGATGCGCGGCGTCATCACCTTCCTCGGCATTCCTTATGGAGCCGATACATCGGGCGCTAACCGCTTTATGCCGCCCCGCCGGCCCGAAGCCTGGGAGGGCGTCCGCCCGGCGGTATTCTGCGGCAATTCAGCTCCGCAAAACATATACGACCGCTCCGCAACCTCCTACGGCGCCTTCATAGATCACTGGAACTACGACGAGCTGAGCGAGAACTGCCTCACGCTTAATATATGGACAAAGGCTTTGGATTCGGCCCGCAGGCCCGTAATCGTATGGCTGCACGGCGGCGGATTTACAAGCGGCAACGCTATCGAGCAGGACGGATACCACGGCGAGAACCTTGCGCGATACGGCGACGTGGTGTTCTGCTCGGTGAATCACAGGCTGGGGGCCTTCGGGTTCAGCGACCTCTCCGCCGCCGGCGACAAGTATAAGGACTCCGGCAACGTGGGGCTGCTCGACATGATAGCCGCCCTGCAATGGGTGCACAACAATATAGCAGGCTTCGGAGGCGATCCGGGCAATGTGACCATCATCGGACAGTCGGGCGGCGGAGCCAAGGTGAGCGTCCTGGCAGCCTGTCCGCAGGCGCGCGGCTTAGTGCACAAAGGCGTAGCCCTGAGCGGCTCCTCCGTATCGGGCATAAGCAAAGACGATGCCCGCCGGCTGGGCGAATACATACTTCGGGAGGCCAAACTAAGCCCCTCAAAGGCCGACAAACTTCAGGAGATGCCCTGGCGGGAATATCTTGACATAGCCAACGCCGCCGCCCGCAAGCTGCGCGAGGAACAGGGCGAGGCGCCTCCGGGCGTGCGACGCGGATTCGCTCCCGTGGCCGACGGCATACTGCTGCCCGAAGGCACCTTCTTCGAGCAGCCGCTGCCCGATTCGCCCGACATCCCCATGCTGTTCTGCACCACCTTCCACGAGCAGTCGCCCAGCCGAACAGAGGCGGCCCTGGAGGGCATCACGCTTCCCGAAGTGGTTGAGCGCCTCCGGCAGCGCTTCGGCGACAAGGCCCAGGCCGTAGTGGACGCTTACGCTAATAACTTCCCCGGCTCCAAGCCGGTCGAGATCCTGGCCTTCATACTGTCGAACCGCCAGAGCGTGGTGCGCACGGCCAACGCCAAGCTGCATCAGTCGTCCGGGATATGGATGGCATGGTTCGGCTGGTGCCCTCCGCTGTTCGACGGCCGCATGCGCGCCTTCCACTGCCTCGACATCAGCTTCTGGTTCATGAATACCGACCTGATGCTCACTCACAGCGGCGGCGGCGCCCGTCCGCGAGCGCTCTCGACGAGGATGGCCGACGCCCTGGTAGCCTTTGCCCGCACCGGCGATCCGAACTCAGGCTCCCTCCCTGCATGGCCGGCGTACTCAGCGGCCAACGGCGAGACCATGATCCTGAACGACGACAGCCTCGTAGCGAACGATCCCGACCGCTCCGCCCGAGCCGTGCTGGAGGGATAAAGTCCTGAACATAGAGCCCGTCCGGATCCTATTTGGACGGGCTTTTACTTGCTATTATGTATTAATTAGATTTAGATAGAGAAACATTAATTTATAAACCAATGAATAGCAACACAACAAAAATCGTTTCAATCTTATTGTTCTTGCTTTCGTATTATCTACCTGTTGAAGGGCAAGTTGTATTCCAAAGGGATTTCTCCCCTTCGGAAGGATTGGTGAACAGGTACGAAAAAGGATTCCGGGAGGAGCTCTGCCTCAATGGCTACTGGGATGTTCAGCTCGTGGATGTCCCTGCGGGATGGAAAGCCGGTAGCGGCAATGCCCCTGTGCTTCCCAAAGCAATAGATGGGCGATGGGAGCAAACTCAGATTAAGATTCCGTCTCCCATTAATGTCAACAATTGGGGAGCAGGGCAGGATGTTGGCGAAGGCACCCGATCGCCTTACGCCCCAAGCTCGGTTTATTATCCCGGCTATCCCAAGCATTGGGTTGATGCACGTATGGGCTGGCTGCGCAGGCACGTAACAGTTCCGTCGGAATGGCAAGGCAAGCGCCTTGTGCTGCACTTCGAGGCAGTTGCCGGAGAGTGCGTTGTATATGTTAACGATAAAGAGGTCTGCACCAATTTTGATTCGTATCTGCCCTTCGAAGTAGACATTACGGAACATGTTAAACCGGGTGAACAAGCCGAGATACTGCTGGGCCTGAGGCATAGCAAGCTATTTGATATGCGCCATCCGCTATACGATAAATTCGGCGCCGTGTATCCTCCCGGCTCCAATACGGATGATCTTATAGGGATATGGCAAGACGTATATTTATTCGGACTGCCGGAGGTAAGGGTCTCCGATGTGTTTGCAAGGCCATGGCTTGACAGGAACGAGCTGGACTTTGAAGTGACGGTTACCAATGATTCGGATCGAAAGCAGCAGCTGCTACTGGAAGGCAATATCCGCAAATGGATCAATAAGAATCAATCGAAGGATCCGGCGCTTGCTCCTGAAATCTTATGGGAACTCGACAATACTCCGGCTCTAACAATAGCGCCGCAAACGGTAGAGCTCAAGCCGGGTGAAGCCAAGACGGTGAAGCTAACCACAAGCGTAGACGGCAAATTGGAGAAATGGTCGCCCGATTCCCCTACCCTCTACACCTTCCTGCTGGATATAAAGAAGGGGCACGAGGTATTCGACCGCAAGGCTACCCGCTTCGGATGGCGTCAGTTTACAATCGCAGGCGATGAATTTCATCTCAATGGGAGGAGGATACAATGCTTCGGAGATATTCAGCATCCTTTCGGCCCCTATATTTGTTCCCGTCGCTTTGCCTGGGCCTGGTATACCATGATTAAGGATTTCGGAGGCAATGCCGTCCGTCCTCATGCGCAACCATGGCCAAGGGTTTATTACGATCTGGCTGATGAGATGGGATTGATGGTACTTGATGAAACAGCGCTATTCGGCAGCTCAATCCGTCTTAACCTCGAAGAAGATATTACGTGGCAACGTTCCGAAGAGCACTTCCGACGATTGATTCTACGCGACAGGAATCATCCGTCCGTAGTAGGATGGAGCGCCGGCAACGAGATGTTTGCGATAGCGCTGCTGAACAAGCCGGCGAAGTCGGTTTCAGACATCTGGGACGACAAGCTGGTTGCGCTGACACTGACAGCCAAGAATACGGATCCGACCAGGGATTTTATCACCCTTGACGGCGACCGCGACATGGATGGCCGGCTTCCTGTATGGAGCAAGCATTTCGGCCATGGCCTGAACCTCCAGGATCTACCCCAAGCTCCGAATAAGCCCCTGATAGTTGGCGAATGTGGCGCCACTTACTATGGCAAACCCATGCAACTGTATCCTTTTGCAGGCGATAAGGCCTTTGAATCGTATTACGGCCGCAACGAAGCATTAGCTGTTGACGTGTACCGGAATGTAGTCGGAATGGCTCGCCCTTATCTGTCTTACTTTTCGCCCTCCGAAGTATGCTGGTTCGGCATTGAGCATTTAGGCATCGGATATCACGACTATTCTCGCCTGCCGAATTTAAAAGATGGAGTTTTCGCCGGCAGTAAATATGAAGAAGGAAAGCCCGGCTATCAGTTCGAACGAATCCCTCCCTATACATCCACATTCAATCCCGGACTCGATCCCGACAAACCGCTTTATAAGCCCTTACCAATGTTTGAAGCATTAAAAGCCGCCTTATCCGGAAATAAATCACCGTGGGATTCCTTCCAAAACATCCAGCCTCCCTCAAAACCAATAATAGAAAGCTATAAATATGAAGCTGCCGGATTTTTAGGAGATAAACACGGAGAGCTATACCGGTTTTTAGAAAGCATAGGACTGCCATTCGCACCATCTTCATCCCTCCTGCTCGTCGACGCACATACATACAGGCAGGGCGGCGAAAAAGCCATCGAACAGATAAAGAAGAAGGGAGGAACCATATTAGTCATGCTGAAGGATACCAACATAAGCCCCTCCATACACGCCCTCCTTCCCGAACCCATTAAATTCACAGCCAGGAAAGCAACAGCCCTCGAAAATAACATGCAAAACACCTGGGGCAAATACTATGATTTGCCGGATTTATATTTCAGCGAGCTACCCGAAGACAAGTATATTCTGAAAACCGGGCTGTCAGGCGATTTTACGGCCAAAGGCGATGTGGTTTTTACGGCTTCACGAACAGATTGGTCTTTGTTTAACGAACAGCCCGAAAATCGGAAGTGCGCCCAGGTAGTTCTCTACGAACAATTGGAAAAGCCCGAAGGAACAGCTTTAGTTTCTGTGAATCTTGATAAGACGTCTTTTGTTGTATCGGCTTTGGACTACACTTTAAACAGCCCACAAACATTTAAGTTCTGGAGAACTTTATTTGCTGTTATGGGAATCAAGCTGCATGCAGCATCCTTTTCCGATAGAGATAAAGGCCAAAGAGAGCATGATCTACTGATGGATGGCCCGGTAGATTGAGCGACAGCTTTATGCGTAATACTCAAAGAGCCGCCGAACGTATCGACCGTTCTGCGGCTCTTTGTCTGTTTTTGCATATCCTCCATTCCATAGCCAAGCCCATTGCGGCACATACACAGTGTCGGGCGGCTCCTCCACCACAACCGTATCCACGGGCGGAGGCACAGGCTCCGGCTCGCCATTGCTCCCCCCGCATCCGGCAAGGGAAAGCGCAAGGAAGAGCACTACCCCTGTCGTCAATAAGACTATCCGTATCCTTTTCATTGTGTTTAAAGTTCTAATCCTTATAGTCTATTTCTAAGTCGCGGATAATGCGCGTGACCCACATTCTGGTGTGTGGGTATTCGCAAAAGAGGAAGAGGCTGTCGGTTACATGGCCGCTGATTCTGACAGGCAACCATTCACGCCTGTATTGCACCGGAATGGCTTCGCATGGCAACAGGACTTTAATCATCAAACCCAGATAGACTCCGTCGAGAGCAATATAGAACAGCTCTCGCTCTTTTATGCCCTCTATATTTGTATAACAGCCTTTGAAAATGTGCGCAGGTTCATCGGTAAGCGTTTTCACAATCTCAAGATGCGCCGCTTGCTCAAATATATTGTAATTGTAAATGCTCGCCGTGTCGGGAACATCCGGCGGCTCCGGGTAATCGAAGTTGTGCGGGACATACGTAGTGTCGGGAATATATGGCTCTTCCGGTGTATACGTAGTATCGGGGGCATTCGGCTCGTTAGGAACTTGCGTCGTATCCGGTTCATCCGTATCCGGCACCATCTCCTCACCACCATTACTCCCCCCGCATCCCGCAAGGGCAAGGAAGAGCACAACCCCTGTAATCAATAAAACTATCCGTATCCTTGTCTTCATAATCAATAAGCCTCATTGTTTTATTTTGCGAAATACTCGCAATGCGCATATTCGGGTCACGCCGTCTTCATGGAAATAGCTACCGTAATAAGCTAACATGTCTGCGCTTAAGCTCTCACAGCTAAATCGTCTGCCGTCTATGGACACTTCGAGTTGCATATAGTCTTCATGCGAAACCTCACCAAATGTATACTTGAACTTGCCTGAAGGAATAGCCGTGGTATCGGAAATCACCGTCAGCGTGCTGTCCGCATCGAATTCATACAAAACCGTTCGGCAGGAGTAGTCCGTTGAAGCCTTCAAATATGTCGTACAGGGGTCATGAGTAAGCAATAGTTTCCACTTGCCGACAATTCCATCGTCTCCCGTCCTATCCGTCGCATTCTTTACGACTGTGTTATTCATACATCCCAAACTGTTAAGACGCGGTATCAATCCTTCATACCGATAGATTGATGGCATAATTATCGTATCCGGCGGCTCCGTCACAACCGTATCCGCAGGCGGCGGCACCACCTCCGGCCCATCGCCGTTGCTCCCCCCGCATCCCGCCAGCGCAAGGAAGAGCACAACCCCTGTCGTCAATAAAATCATTTGTAACTGTTTCATAAGGATTTTTTTTGGAATTAATATATGCTTCAAATTTAAAAATTTTTAGGAGATTGGGAGGGGATGGATTTGGCATTGAGAGATAATTCCGGCGCCTGCTGCTTACAGGGGGGATGAAGCATTGTACGTTTCGGACGCAAAACTCCGGCGGCAGAAGGGAAATGTCGAAAAACAGGCGCCTCCTTTTCCGTCGAGGAGCCTCCGGAAAAAAAATTTGGCACCTCCTCGACGGAAAAGGAGCCTCCAAAAAAAATTTTTGGCACCTCCTCGACGAAAAAGGAGGCCTCAAAAAAAATTTTGGAGCCTCCTCGACGGAAAAGGAGGCGCCAAAAAAAAAATTTGGAGCCTCCTCGACGGAAAAGGAGGCCTCAAAAAAAATTTTGGAGCCTCCTCGACGGAAAAGGAGGCGCCAAAAAAAAATTTTGGGGCCTCCCCGACGAAAAAAAACCGCCAAAAAAAATTTTTGGAGCCTCCTCGACGGAAAAGGAGGGGGAGAAAAACAGCTTCGCAGGCGACATATCCTCCGCAGAGAGCCTCCGTTTTTTGGCATTAGCCGGCTTTTTTCGTAATTCGCAGACGGAAAAATTTCAGTTACACATATATTATATACCACAGATATGAAGATTAGAGAGATTATTCGGGAGATTGAGCGGCTGGCGCCTGTTGCGCTTCAGGAAGGCTTCGACAACTGCGGCCTGCAAGTGGGCGATGCCGATGCGGAGGCCGTCGGCGCACTTATTTGCCTCGACCTCACAGAGGCTGTCCTGGACGAAGCCATAGCCCTGGGCTGCAACCTCATCATTTCGCATCATCCCGTAGCATTCAAGGCCTTCAAATCGCTCACGGGCCGCAGCTACACCGAGCGATGCATGATGAAGGCCTGCCGGCACGAGCTGGCTATTTACGCCGCGCACACCAACCTCGACAATGCTGCGGGAGGGCTGAACTTCGTGCTGGCCCGCCGGATAGGGCTGCAGTCGGTTCGCATCCTGAGCCCCAAGGGAGGCGCGCTGCTGAAGCTGACCGTCTTCGTGCCCGAGGCCCATGCCGAGGCCGTCCGCGCTGCTGTTTTCGAGGCCGGCGCCGGGCATACTGGAGGCTATGATTCGTGCAGCTTCAGTGTGAGCGGCGAGGGGAGCTTCCGGGCCGGCCGGGGCTGTCGGCCCTTCTGCGGCGAGGTCGGAGAGCTGCACCGCGAGCCGGAAGTTCGCATCGAAACCGTCTTGCCCTCCTTCCGAAAGAGCGCCGTTGTGAGTGCTCTGCTCAAGGCCCATCCCTACGAGGAGCCGGCATTCGACCTTTATCCGCTGGCCAACGCCTGGGCGGGCGCCGGCTCCGGCATCACGGGCGAGCTTACGGCCGAGGAAGATGCGGCCGCATTTCTGCTTCGCATAAAAGATATACTCGGAGCCCGCGTGCTGAAACATTCGGCTATCATCCGCCCAAAGCTTAGGCGGATAGCGGTTTGCGGAGGCAGCGGCGCCTTCCTACTGCCCGAAGCCGCGGCCTCAGGCGCCGACATCCTCATCACCGGCGAGGCTAAGTACAACGACTACTACGATGCGGCCGACAGCGGCATCCTCCTGGCCGTAGGCGGACACTACGAAACCGAGTGGGGAGCGGCAACCGAAGCGCTTAGCGAAATCATATCCGAAAAATTCCCTACTTTTGCGCAACATATTTCTAATGTTAATTTTAATCCTATAAAATATTTATAAACCGATGGCAAAGAAACCCGTTGTTGAAAAAGATTATTCGGTGGAAGATAAACTCTCCGCACTGTACAAACTTCAATTGATGCTTACAGAGATCGACAAGATCAAAACCCTGCGCGGCGAGCTTCCTCTCGAAGTGCAGGACCTGGAAGACGAGATTGCCGGGCTCGACACCCGCCTGTATAACTTCCAGTCCGACGTGAAAGAATACGAGTACGCTATCCTCTCGCAGAAGAACAAGATTGCGGATTCCAAAGGACTGATTGAGCGATACCAGGGCCAGCTCGACAACGTCCGCAACAATCGCGAGTTCGACAATCTTTCGAAGGAGATAGAATTTCAGGGCCTTGAGATTGAGTTTTCGGAGAAGAAGATACGCGAGTTCAACGAGATCATGGCCTCCAAGAAGGTAGACATCTCCCATCTTGCCGAGAACCTCGACGGCCGCCGCTTAGACCTCGAGCAGAAGCGCGGCGAGCTCGACTCCATAGTGGCCGAAACCAAGCACGACGAAGAGAAGCTGCGCGAGAAGGCAAAGAAGCTCGAAGGCAACATAGAGCCACGACTGCTCACCGCCTTCAAGCGCATACGCAAAGGAGCCCGCAACGGCCTCGCCATCGTATACATCCAGCGGGATGCCTGCGGAGGATGCTTCAACAAAATACCGCCGCAGAAGCAGATGGACATCAAGCTGCGAAAGAAAATCATAGTTTGCGAATACTGCGGACGAATCATGATCGACCCCGAACTCGCCGGCGTGGCCGAGCCGCCAAAGCCTCAGCCTCCCAAAAACGATGACTAAGGACTGGCAAAGCATAGGCAGGTACGAGGATATACTCTTCGACTTCCATAAGGGCGTCGCCCGCATCACCATCAACCGCCCGCAGGTTCGCAACGCTTTCACCCCCGATACAACATCCGAAATCAGTTCAGCCCTCCTCGTTTGCCGCGAGGAGGCCGATATTCGCGTGGTCGTCATCACCGGAGCCGGCGACAAAGCCTTCTGCTCCGGAGGCGACCAGAACGTGAAGGGCGAGGGAGGATACGTCGGCCGCGACGGCGTTCCGCGGCTGAACATACTCGACGTGCAGAAGCAAATCCGCTCCCTCCCCAAGCCCGTCATAGCCATGGTCAACGGATACGCCATAGGAGGCGGGCATGTGCTGCACGTAGTTTGCGACATCAGCATAGCCTCCGACAATGCCGTCTTCGGACAAACCGGGCCGCGCGTCGGAAGCTTCGACGCCGGATTCGGAGCCTCCTATCTGGCACGCATCGTAGGACAGAAGAAAGCCCGCGAGATATGGTTCCTCTGCCGGCAATACTCCGCGCAGGAAGCGCTTGAGATGGGGCTCGTCAACAAGGTCGTACCGCTCGAACGGCTCGAAGACGAAACCATTGCATGGGCCGAAGCCATGATGATGCACAGCCCCCTCGCCCTCCGGATGATCAAAGCCGGACTCAATGCCGAGCTCGACGGACAGGCCGGCATACAGGAGCTCGCCGGCAACTCCACCCTCCTTTACTACCTCACCGACGAAGCCGCGGAAGGCAAGCAGGCTTTCCTCGAAAAACGCAAGCCCGACTTCGACCGCTTCCCGCAATTTCCCTGATACGACGGTGCAATCCGCCTCTCCCCTCCTACTTTCCACAATACGTTCGCAACTGATATTCCGGCAGCCCGCCGGAACCTCTCGCGGCGTCTTTGTGCGGCGCCAAGTACGCTATGTGACGGTAGCGCGGGCCGACGACCCGCTGCGATGGGGCATAGGAGAGTGCTCGCCACTGCCCGGGCTCAGCTGCGACGAGCTGCCCGACTTCGACCGGCGCCTCTCGGACATCTGCCGGAACATTGAGCGGACAGGCGGCTTCGACCCCGACCTGCTTCGCCCCTACCCCTCCATACTCTTCGCCCTCGAAACAGCCTTCCGCCATCTCGAAACCGGCAGCTACGCCCTTTGGGATACCGCCTTCTCGCGCGGCGAGGCCGGCATCCCCATCAACGGCCTGATATGGATGAGCGACAAGGAGAGCATGCTGCGACAGATAGACGCCAAGCTGGCCGACGGCTTCCGATGCATCAAGCTCAAGATAGGAGCCATAGACTTTGCCGACGAGCTGTCGCTGCTGAAGCACATACGCCGCAGCTTTTCGGCCGCCGACCTGAGTCTACGGGTAGATGCCAACGGGGCCTTCCCGCCTCAGGAAGCTACGGCGGCGCTCGACCGGCTTGCAGCCTTCGACCTCGAATACATAGAGCAGCCCCTACGCGCCGGGCAATGGGATGCAATGGCCCGCTTGGTTGCCGAATCGCCGGTCCCCGTGGCGCTCGACGAAGAGCTCACTGGATGCAATACGCCCGAAGGCAAGCGCAGGCTGCTCTATACCATTCGCCCCCACTTCCTCATCCTGAAGCCTACGCTGCACGGCGGAATCGGCGGATGCGGCGAATGGATAGCCGAGGCCCTACGGACAGGCGCCGGCTGCCGCATCACATCGGCCTTAGAGTCGAACATCGGCCTCAATGCCATAGCCCAGTGGTGCGCCACCCTCGACGACCCTCATCCCCAAGGCCTCGGCACCGGCAGCCTTTATACAACCAACGTTCCCATGCCCCTCGAGCTGCAAGGCCCCAGCCTGCATTTCAAGCCTTCGGCCCGCGTGGCGGCATATCCGCTGCCTCTTGAGGGCGATGAGATAAGCACAGGCACCTCCGGCTCCACAGGACAGCCGCGCCAAATCCGCATCCGCAAGGAACAAATCGCCCACAGCGCCGGGCTGACCATCCGCAGGCTCGGCTTATGCCCCGGCAACAGCGCCCTCCTCTGCCTGCCGCGGCAATACATAGGGGGGCTGATGATGACGGCCCGCAGCCTCGCCGGAGGCCTCCGCCTGCTTGAGGTCGAAGCATCGGGGCATCCGCTGGCCGGCATAAGCTCCGGCTTCGACCTCATAGCCATGACCCCCATGCAGGCGTACAACTCGCTGCTGATCGCTGCCGAGAAAGAAACCCTGCGCCGCGCCCGCAACCTGCTTATAGGAGGAGGAGCCATGGATGCCGCCCTCGAAAAGGAGCTGGCGCAATTCCCCAACGCCGTATACTCCACCTACGGCATGACCGAAACCGTGTCGCACATCGCCCTCCGCCGCATCAATGGGCCGGAAGCCTCCGAGTGGTACGAGCCTCTGCCCGGCATCGAGCTCACTCTCAGTGTAGATAATACCCTGATAATTGCCGCTCCCCAGCTGAGCGATACCCCGCTTCGCACCAACGATATTGCCGAGCTGCGGGCCGACGGCCGCTTCCGAATCCTCGGCCGCAGCGACCTCACGGTCAACAGCGGCGGCCTGAAAATCCAAATAGAGCAGGTGGAAGACAGAATCCGCCGCCTCATCCCGCATGACTTTGCCCTCACCCACGCGCCCGACCCCAGGTTGGGGCAGGCCCTGACGCTGCTGGTGGCCGACGACGACGTCAGCGGCATACGTCAGAAGCTTGCCGACGGCCTGCCTCCCTTCGAGCGCCCTCGCCGCATCATTGCCGTGCCCTCCATCCCTCTCACTCCTTCCGGCAAAATCGACAGGCCTGCCTGCCTTGAGCTGGGCAGAGGAATACCTTCCGAAGAATAAGCCGCCGGGCATAATTCCCCTGTCGGGGAAGTGGTTGTACGCACAGCCTCCTACAATTATTTAATAGATGAAGCTCTTCAATGAGGTTTCCCGCACGCTTTTGGAAACTTACGAAAGCTCGAATCGAGTTTCCCGTGAGCTTTTGTAAACTTCCAGAAAGCTTGGATTGAGTTTCCCGTGAGCTTTCGGAAACTTCCGGAAAGCTTGGATTGAGTTTCCGCAAGCCTCCGGAAACTTACGGAAGGCTTGGATCGACTGCCGCGCGAGCTTTTGGAAACTTACGGAAAGCTTGAGTTGGATTTCCGCAAGCCTCCGGAAACTTACGGAAGCTTGAACTTAGTTTTCCGCGAGCTTCCGGAAACTTACGGAAGGAATGAATCGAGGTTCCCGCGAGCTTCTATAACTTGCGAAAGCATGAATCGAGGTTCCCGCGAGCTTCTATAAACTTGCGGAAGGAATGAATCGAGATTCCCGCGAGCTTCTATAACTTGCGAAAGCATGAATCGAGGTTCCCGCGAAAGAATGTGTCAAAAGGTAATTAAGCCTGCCCAAAGGGGTTATTCCCGCGAAGGCCGGAATGACTTATTGTCGAACGTGAAGGGCTGCCCTCAAACCTGGAGGCAGCCCTTTTTGTATCTGATACTCTTATGGTACCTAAGCGGCGCTATGCGTTTTTGATGACTTCGGCCTCCATCTTTCCGGTGCTGAAATCTGAATAGTAAGCGGTGTCGATTAGGATTTTGTAGCATACGGTTTGGTCGTCGGGCATGTCTTTGAACTCCGGGTGTCGGGTATAGAGTTCGTTGAGGTATGCCTGTTCTTCGACCTCGGAGGGTGTTGCGACAGTGCCGTCGGCTGTTACCATCTCGGCGTCTGTCATTACGGAGAGGCTGATACGCGGGTTCCTGGCCAGCTTTTGTCCTTTGATGCTTCGCGGATCGGTGCCGAAGAGTATGGCATCGCCTTCAAGAACGTATTGTTCGATGACGGATGCTCGTGGGCTGTCGTCGGCCGATGTTGCGAGTACGCTCACGGCTTGTTTTTTCAGTAATTCAATAACTCGTTTCATGTGCTTGTTTTTTTTTATTGTTGTTTCCTTGTTAATATATGCGGTATCCTATGGCTATGGATACATTATTCGTTTTGAGGGAGTAGTCGTCGTTGCCTGTGAGCGAGAAAACGGTTTTGAGGTTGTCGCCGGCGAGGTTGGCAAGTCCGAGCTCGTAGTTTATGTAGAAGTTCAGCCGCTTGTACTCCAATCCTGCTCCTATGCCGAGGCCGTAGTTGAAGTTCTTCATGAAGCCCTGGTCGCCGAAGAGGTCGATGTCCGGGAAGCTTCCTCCGACTTCGAATCCGAGCATTCCGGCGGATACGTCCATGGACAGCTTTCCTCCTATGCCGTATCCGAGCCATGGGCCTATGCGCGGCACGAATTTGGTGTCGCGGTCTATGTCGATCTTGTAGGCGAAATAGAGGGGCACCTGGAGGTAGAGCGGATTGGCTGTCATGTTTGCCTGAACCGGCATTCCCAGGACGTTCGTATGGACGGACTTGTATCCTTTTTGCGTGAGATCGATGCCGGACATGAGGTAAACCTGGTCGGTGAAGTGAACGTCCAAGGCGAGTCCTACCAGGAATCCGAGCTTGAGCTCCGGCTTGCCGAGCGTGTTCTGGATATTATTATCCATAGCCATTCCCGAGAAATTCACTCCTGCCCTGAATCCTATATCAGAGTAGACCTGTGCGCCGAGCTGTGTAATACTTGCAGCGATGATGGCTGCTGCAATAAAAATCTGTTTCATTTTCATTTGGTACCTATATATTAATTGTGAATAAATAATTAACGGTTAAAGGGGCTCTAATAATTGCTTTTCAAGGCTTGCGACGTGGCAAAAGCCCTTCACGCTCGAACAATAGGTCATTCCCGCGAAGGCGGGAATCTCCGATCGAAAAACGGGACGAATGTATTTGTATCATATAAAAACACATACAATCGTCCCAGCTCTCGATCGGAGATTGACTGC